>JANLSF010000740.1:0-4763 GCA_031362285.1 Gemmatimonadota bacterium
GGGGGCGCGCGCTGCGTCCCGTGCTGCTAACATCACCACCAACCGTCATTCCGCGCCATCCTCCCCTTCGCCCCGCCATGACGCTTCACGACCTTCCGGCCACGCGCCTCGACGGCACCGCCGGCACCCTCGCCCCCTGGCGCGGCGAGGTGCTCCTCATCGTGAACGTGGCCAGCCGCTGTGGCCACACGCCACAGTACGGCGGGTTGGAGGCGCTCTACCGCGCCCACAAGGACGCCGGGTTTGCCGTGCTCGGCTTCCCCTGCGACCAGTTCGGCCACCAGGAGCCGGGCGACGAGGCGGAGATCGCCGCCTTCTGCTCCACCACGTACGACGTGTCGTTCCCGATGTTCGCCAAGGTCGAGGTCAACGGCGACGACACGCATCCGCTCTGGCGGTTGCTCAAGGCCGCCAAGCCGGGACTGCTCGGCACCGAGGCGATCAAGTGGAACTTCACGAAGTTCCTCGTGGCGCGCGACGGCACCGTGGTCAAGCGGTACGCCCCGGGTGACACGCCGGAGTCGCTTGGCCCCGCGATCGAGGAGCAACTCGCCGTGCCGGTGAGCGTCGCATGACCGGACCCGACCGACCGCTCCCGGCTGCGCGCTCCGCTCCCGTCACCGACGCCCAGCGCGAGGCCGTGGCGCAGGCGCTCTCGGCGCACTTCGCCAACGACCGGCTGACCATCGACACCCTCGATGCGCGGATGGCGCTCGTGTACGAGGCCACGAGCCTCGTCGAACTCGAACGCGCGCTGGCCGGGCTCGACCTCACCGTGCGACCGGACACCGATCCCGGCCTCCCGGCGCTCATCGCCGCCCCGGAGACGGTGCCGCACCGCAGCGTCGCGATGGCGGTCCTCGGCGGCTTCGACACCAAGGGCAGTTGGGTCGTGCCGCGCCAGTTGCAGGTGGTCGCGGTCCTGGGCGGTGGGGCGCTCGACATGCGCGAGGCGCGGTTCAGTGCCGGGATCACGGAGATCAACGTCGCGGCCGTCCTGGGCGGCGTGGAGATCATCGTGCCGCCGGGGGTTCGGGTCGAGGTCCTGGGCTCGGCCGTCCTGGGCGGGTTCGCGTTGTCCGGCGTGGACGAAAGCGCCTTCAGCCCGCAGGCGCCGGTGCTGCGGATCCGGGGCATCGCCGTGATGGGCGGCGTGGACGTGAAGGTGCGCGGCCCGTCGAAGAAGATGCTCAAGCGCTACGAAGAGGCGATGCAGCGCGTCCGGCAGGTGCGCGACGACTTCACGGGGCGCGGGCGCGGCTGACCCCGCGCGCGCTCACCGCGCCGATCCGTCCACGGCCCGCTGTGCCATCGCCACCCCCAGCTCCAGCGTCGAGGCGAACGCGTCGGCGCCCAGCTCCGCCACCAACCCCGAGCGCGCCATCGCCTCGGCCGGCTGCCCCACCGCTTCGGCCACCAGCACGCGCGTGCCCTCCGCCGCGCTCTGCCGGATGACCTCGCGCAACGCGTGCAGGGCCGTGGCGTCGATCACCGGCACGTTGCGCATGAACAGGATCAGCACCTGCGGCTTCGACGCCACCTGCCGCATCGTCTCCTTGAACTGTTCCACCGCGGCGAAGAAGAACGGCCCCTGCATGGCGAAGATCTGCACGCCCGGGGGGAGCGCGCCGAGCAGCCCCGGCTCGGCGCCGGTCTCGTCGTCGTCGGTGAGCGGCGTGATGCTCGACGCCGACGCCATGCGCCGCACGAAGAGCATGCTGGCGACCACCAGCCCGACCTGGATGGCCACCGTGAGGTCCACCAGCACGGTGAGCACGAGCGTGAGCAGCAGCACCGCGGCGTCGCTCTTGGGCGAGCGCATCTCGGCGCGCACCGTGCGCCACTCGCTCATGTGGTAGGCGACGATGAGCAGGATGGCCGCGAGCGCGGGCATCGGGATGAGCGCGGCCCATCGGCCCGCGAACAGGGTGATGAGGAGCAGCGTGAGCGCGTGGACGAGTCCGGCCACGGGCGTGCGGGCGCCATTCCGCGCGTTGGTGGCGGTGCGGGCGATGGCCCCGGTGGCCGGAATGCCGCCGAAGAGGGGGGAGGCGATGTTGGCGATCCCCTGTGCCACGAGCTCCATGTTGGGACGGTGCCGCCCGCCGATCATGCCGTCGGCCACCACGGCCGAGAGCAACGACTCGATGCCCCCCAGCAGCGCGATGGTGAAGGCCGGCGCCACCAGCGCGCGCAACGTGGCGAGGTGCACGTCGGGGAGGGCGGGGTCCGGCCAGCCGGTGGGGAGCGCGCCGAACCGGCTGCCGATGGTCTCCACCGGCAGCTTGAGCCACTGCACGAGGACGGTGGCCAGCACGAGTGCCACGAACGGGCCCGGGACCCGGCGTGAGATCGTCGGCACCATCGGCCACGCGATGAGCAGGGCGAGGGTGCCGCCGCACACGGCCATTGCGGGGAGCGACGCGGCGCCGAGGTTGGCGGCGTACGCCTCCCACTTCTCGATGAACTCCACGGGGGGCGTCCCCATGCGGAGCCCGAGCGCGTCCTTCACCTGTCCCGTCGCGATGAGGATCGCGATGCCCGAGGTGAAGCCGGTGATGAGCGGGCGCGGCATGTACTCCATCACCTTGCCGAAGCGGAGCAGCCCGAACGCCACGAGCATCACGCCGGCCATGAGCGTCGCGGTGGCCAGCCCCGCCATTCCGTGCTTGGCCACGATGCCGGCCACGATGACCACGAAGGCGCCCGTGGGGCCGCCGATCTGCACGCGCGAGCCGCCGAGGGCGGAGACGAGGAAGCCGGCGATGATGCCGGTCCAGAGGCCGGCCGCCGGCGTCACGCCGCTGGCGATGCCGAAGGCGATGGCGAGCGGGAGGGCCACGATGCCCACGATGACGCCAGCGCCCAGGTCGGCGACGAACTGGGCGCGATCGTAGCCGCGAAGGGTGGTGACGAGCTTGGGGACCAGCACGGACTACGGACGACTCAGTTCAGCGCGCCGGCACCGGGGCCACGTTGCGGCCGTCGAGGACGAAGCTGGTGATGTGGATGTTGACGCCCGGCTCGAAGCGGAGCCCCACGGTGCCGCCCGGGTCGACCACGGCGCGCGGCAGCCTCGACACCACGGACCCGTTCACCTTGAAGACGACGGTCTTCTCGTCCCCCTCGAGCTGGAGCAGGTTCTTCACCTGCACGGTGCCGCCCGGGTGCTTCGCGATGCCGGCGTCGACGGTGGGCATGACGAGCACCTCGCGCTGCGCGCCGGCCATGCGGATGACGCTGAACCGGCCGTCGGGGAAGACGGTGAAGGCCACGAACCGCGGCGCCCCCGTCTCGAGGCCGCGGCCGGCGATGACCAGCCCGGCCCCGGCGCCCGCGCTGAAGAAGATCTGCTCGCTTTCGAGGCGGAAGGTGCGCGCCCCGGTGAGGCTCGGGTCGAACGCCACCGCAGCGGGCGCGCCGGCGCGCGACGTCACGTGCCAGCCCGGGGCCATGGGGCCCATCGAGAGCGCGGAGTCGGGAACGCCGGAACGGTCGAAGGTGACCTTCCAGCCGGGGGCGCGCGATGCGCCCTGCGCCTCGGCGATCACGGACGCGCACGGGAGCAGGAGGGCGAGCGCGGCCAGCGATTGAACCAGGGTGGTCGAGCGACGTGAGGGCATGCGTGGTAGCTAGCGTCGCTGCGGGCGGCTGTCCAGCGCCCGCAGCGGTCCGGCCAGGCGAAGCCGGCCGCCACCTACCCCGGCAGCGCGGCCTTGTGCGCCGTCACCACGTGCGCCTGCATCGTGGATCGCATCGGCGAGTCGCCGAACTCCCGCCGGAACGCCGCTTCGACGGCGCGGATGATGGCATCCACGTCGGCCACGCCCCGCTCCTTGAGGGCGTTGATCATCGGATTGCCGCGCACGAAGCCGGTGGCCGCATCGAGGGTGCGCGCGCACTTCATGACGTCGGCGCGCGTCGTCACCTGCACCTTGGTGAAGCCGGCGTCGGTGGTGAGGGCCTCGAGCGCGGTCACGTCGTGCATGCCGAAGGGGATGTCGAAGAAGGTCGGCGGGTCGAAGGGGAAGAACTCCTTGACCGCACGGGACGCCACCGCGGCGTACGGATTCTGCTCCATCGAGTCCCACGTGTTGAACGCCAGCCGGCCGCGCGGCGCGAGCACGCGATGCATCTCGGCCAGTCCCAGCGCCTTGTCGGGAAAGAACATCACCCCGAACTGGCACACCACCGCATCGAACGCGCCGTCCTCGAAGGGGAGCTTCATGGCGTCGGCTTCCTGCCAGGTCACGCGGCGGTCGTCGCCGATGCGGACGCGCGCCTCGAGCAGCATGGAGGGGCTCAGGTCGGTGGCCGTGAGGAGCGCATTGCCGCCCATGGACGCCAGCAGGTGGCGCGTCACGCGCCCCGTGCCGCACGCGATCTCGAGCACGCGGGGGGTCCGCCCGAGGTGCAGTCGCTGCACGATGTCGCGCGCGTAGGGCTCGAAGAGCATCGGCCCGAGCAGCCGGTCGTAGGTCGCCGGGATCGAGCCGTCAAACGCCACTGGTGCCTGCGCCATGTGCCTCATCTCTCCCGCGCCCACAGGCGCGTGCCTGGCGCCTCAGGCGCGCTCGAGCGTGAAGAGAGTCACCTCGGGACGCGCGTTGAACCGCACCTGCAAGGTAAACCCCACGCCGCGGCTGATGTACATCGCGCGCCGCTCGTCGAGCGCAAAGGCACCAGATGTGTATCGCAGGTTGCGCACCGGGATGATCGGCGGCCCAAGGAAGGGCGGCTTCACCTGACCGCCGTGCGTATGT
>JANLSF010000742.1:0-7222 GCA_031362285.1 Gemmatimonadota bacterium
CCAGGGCACCGCCCCGTCGCCATCGTTGGCCATGAAGAGCATCGGCGTCTTCACGCGATCGGCATAGAAGAGCGGCGAGTTCTCGATGAACCGGTCGCGGCACTGCCAGATGGAGCAGCCAAGTCGGCTCTGCGACTTCTCGTACTGGAAGGCGCGGGCGAGTCCCGATTCCCAGCGGATGCCGCCGTAGGCGCTCGTCATGTTGGCCACCGTGGCGTTGGGGACGGCGGCGGCAAAGATGGACGACTGCGTGGCGATGAACGCCGTCTGGTAGCCGCCCCAGCTCTGCCCCGTGATGCCGATGGCCTTCGGGTTCACGAACCCCTTGGCCACGAGGGCATTCACGCCGGGAATGATCGACTTGACGGCGCTCGGGCCCGGATAGCCGTCGATGTAGTGGATGTCGGGCATGAAGACGAGGTAGCCAAGCGAGGTGTACGTGGTGGGGTTGACGGTGTTGCGGCCACCCGGCGCCACGTACTGGTGCAGGTCGTTGGTGTGCTCCTCGTAGAAGTACACGATCATCGGGTACTGCTTGTTCGCGTCGAACCCTTCGGGGGTGTACAGGAGCCCGCGGAGCGGCACGCCGTCATCAGAGCGCCAGCTCACGAGCTGCACATTCCCCCACGGGTACTCGGCCTGCTGCGGGTTGGCGTCGGAGATGCGCGTCAGCTTGTCGAGCGACTCGCCAGTGTAGAGGTCGCCGAACGCGCGATAGTCCTGCCGGGTGACCACGAGCTGGTTGGCGCGGCGCGCCTTGAGCGGCGTGCCCCACCGGTGCCCGCTCATGACGATGGCCTTGGGCGACTCCGAGCCGCCAACGCGGTCGGTGTAGAAGCCCGCGTCCTTGGTGGAATCGTCGAGGGTGGCGAACACGAGCGGCTGCGCCGGATCGAGCGCGGGCTCGTCGAGGTCGAGGCGGGCGACACGGAACTGCAGGTGACGCGCGCGTCCGGCGCCATCGGTGAGCCGCTTGGGCGGCACGACGCCGCTCGGGTCCACCTCCCACACGTCCCACCGGTCATAGAGCAGCACGCGCTGGTCGCCCGTCGTCCAGCCACCGGCGCCCCACGGAGCGGGCTGCGACGGCGTGTCCCACGTTTCCTGCTGGAACGAGGCGTCGGTGATGGTCCCGGTCAGGTCGCGGGTCCTGGCCGCCTTGACGTCGTGCGCCCACCAGCGGCGGTCGGCAAACCAGAGCACGTAGCGCGCACCCGGCGACAGCGTGGCGCGGAACGGCACCTTGGACACGACCTTGCGGCGGGCGCCGGTGGTCGCGTCGAGCAGCCACACGTCGGCCCCGGCGTCGTTCTGTGCCCACATCTCCTCGATGGCGTACGGTACCGTGGTGACGGCGAGCGCCGCCTTGCCGTCGTCGCTCACCTGCACCTGCGGCAGCGTGTCGCCGCCCAACGGCACCACGCGCCTGGCCGCCACCTGGTACACCGCCGAATACGTGCGATTGCGATCGCGCGCGAGCTCGAGCTTCTGCTGTGGCTGCAGGCGATCATCGCGCCAGTTCCACAGGTCATACACCGCCTTCTCGGCCAGCGAGTCGGCCGGGATCGAGTCGAGGGGCGGCGTCATCATGCCGAAGGTGAGGGCGCTGCCGTCGCGCGTGAAGGCGGGGCCACCACGATCGGCCACGAGCAGTCCGGCCGGGAGCGCCTGCGCCGTGGCCACGACCTGCGCGGGCTGCGGCAACAGCGCATGGAACAGCGCATAGCGCGACTTGGGCGCGGCGTAGTCGTCGCGGTCGCTGGTGAAGGCGGCCTGCGTGCCCTTCCGGTCGAGGGTCAGCCCCTTGTAGTTCCCCTTGCCCGTGGCGAGTGCGACCGCGGGTGCCATCGCGGTGGCCGAGAGGGCACGGACGTACACGCCGTCGGTGCTGCCGTCCTTGCTCGAGACCGCATAGGCGAGCCACTTCTCCGCTTCGTCGATGGCGTACAGTGTCACGTTCTCGATGCGCTCTTCGGCGCCGGTGGCGAGGGCGCGCAGCACCAGCGTGGTGCCGGCGTCCTTCCGCTTCTCGGGCGTGCCGCTGTCGGGCTGCGTGCCACGCGGCGCGGCCGGGGCGACGGCCACCCCCGAGTCGCCTTCGAGCAGGTACGCGAGCCAGGCGCCGCCGTTCCGCGCCATGCGGAACGACCTCACGCGCGGCACGCTGCTCACCCTGCCGTCAGGGAGGGATACGATCGCGAGCGCTGTTTTGGGCTGGTTCTCCACGCGGACCTTGGCGCGGCGGGCGCGATCCACGGCGTCCTGCGGCGGGTAGGTGAGCACGGCCACGGTGCGGCCGTCACCGGCAAAGGCGGGCGGTTGGGCGTTGAAGATCGCGGCCGAGTCGGCGCCGGCCTGCAACTGCGCGCGGCCGGTATAGCCGCGTGGCACGCGATACTCGGCCGCGCCCGCCGTGGCCCGCACGACGAACTCCCCGTTCCCCACCACCGGCGACACGGTGAAGGCGACCCAGCGTCCGTCGGCCGCGAGTGTAGGGGCCTGGATGGTGCGCCAAAGGTCGTACGTGTCCTGCGTGATCGGCTTCCGGGGGGCGGTCTGGGCGACGGCGGGGAGCGCCGCGACGCCGGAGGCGATGGCGAGGAGGAGGGTGCGCATGACGAGGACGGTGGAAGGTGGGGCGACGCTCGGACCAGCAGCCACCAGAAGAACGTACCGCGTCGGTACCGCGTTGCGGTTCAGCCGATCTCGCGGTAGTCGAGGTCCTTTCCGTAGGTCTCGGGCTGGGTGGCCAGCGCCCATCCCGAGAGGGCCAGGGCCACGAGGCCGACGGTGGCCGCGGCGCCGACCGTGCCGAACGTGCCCTTGAGCGCGATGAAGCCGAGGCTCATGGGGACGGCCGACCCGCGGATCAGGTTGGGCACGCTGGTGCCGACGGTGGCGCGCAGGTCGGTGCCGAACTGCTCCACCGCCATCGTGTTCGTCACGGCCCAGTACCCGGTGCCGATCCCCATCCAGCCGGAGAGCAGGTACATCCCCATGGCCGAGTGCGCCGTGCCGGTCAGGTAGGCCGTGCACCCCGCGGCGAGGATCGCGATGAAGATGGCCGCCGCCGCGCGCCGCGAGCGCAGGCGCTGCGACAGCAACCCGCTGGCGAGGTCGCCGAACGAGGTGGCCACGTAGTGGAACAGCACCATGCGGCCGGGGATGACGACCTCGGTGACGCGCAAGGCGCGCGCGAGTTCGGGCGAGAAGGTGACGAGGATCCCCACCGAGAACCAGATCGGCACGCCGATGAGGACGCTGCGAATCCAGCGCAGGAAGCGGTCGCGATTGTCGAACAGGCGCCAGAGGTTGCCGCGCTCCGCGCCGGTCGCCCGCGCGGCGCGGAACATGCCGGACTCGCGCACACCCAGTCGCAGCACGAGCAGCACGAATCCCATGGCGCCACCGAGGATGAAGCACTCGCGCCAGCCGATGTACTCCCCCGCGATGGCGGCGAACACGGCCCCGGTCACTCCCATGGCGGCCACCACGGCCGTGGCCGTGCCGCGCGACGCGATGGGGAGCGCTTCGACGATGAGGGTGAGGCCGGCGCCCAGCTCGCCCGCCAGCCCGAAGCCGGCGATGAAGCGGAGCACGGCGAAGGCCTCCACGGTGTGCACGAACCCGTTGGCGAGGGTGGCGGCGCTGTACAGGAAGATCGAGCCGAAGAGGACGGTCAGCCGACCGCGCTTGTCGCCGAGCATCCCCCAGGCGATGCCGCCCAGGAGGGCACCGACCAGCTGGAGGTTGAGCAGGTGCGCCCCTACTGCAAGCACCTGGTCGCCAGTCACCCCGAGGCTGGTGAGGCTCGGCACCCGGACGATACTGAAGAGCAGCATGTCGAAGACATCCACCAGGTAGCCCAGCCCCGCGACGAGGATCAGGGGAAGGATGTCACGGAGGCGGGGGGGGGCTGGTTGGGTGGCAGTCATGGGCAGCCAACGTGGCACAGGGATCCGGGGGGCGAAAGACCTGACGGGGTGGTGCCGATACTTCGGAGGCACGGCGATGGCCTCCCGACGGCGGGAGGTCACGTTCATACCCATTGGAGCCCACCGTGTCCGACGTCTTCCTCGCCCGCCAGCCGATCTTCGACAAGAGCCTGCAACTCGCGGGGTACGAACTGCTCTACCGCCACACGGCGATGGCGACGGCGGCGGGCGGCGTGGATGCGGTGCACATGTCGAGTTCCACGATCGTCAACAGCATCCTCTCGATCGGCCTCGACGACCTGATCGGCGACGCCAAGGCGTGGGTGAACTTTCCCTACGAGATGCTGATCGAGCGGAACTTCGACATGCTCGATCCCAAGCGCTGCGTGGTGGAACTGCTCGAGACGGTGCCGTGTGACATGGACACCGTCGAGGCCACCAAGGCGTTGCGCGAGCGTGGCTTCACGGTGGCGCTCGACGACTTCGACTCCGGACCCGAGTACGGGCCGCTGCTCGAGCTGGCCCACGTGATCAAGATCGACGTGCTCGGGCGAAACGAAGAGGACATCGACGCGCAGATCCGTACCTTGGGCCCCTACCACGCGAAGCTGCTGGCGGAGAAGATCGAGACCGCCACGGTGTTCGCGATGTGCCGGAAGCTCGGCTTCCAGCTCTTCCAGGGCTACTACTTCAGCCGTCCCGAGGTGGTGCAGCGGCGCGACCTGTCGCCGGCCATGGCGGCGATCGCGCAGCTGATGAACAAGATCCTCGACCCGCGCGTGAGCGAGAAGGAGCTCGAGAAGATCTTCCAGAAGGACCCGGGACTCTCGCTCAAGCTGCTTCGCATCGTCAATACGGCCTCGGTGGGGGGCCAGGGGATCGAGTCGATTGCCCAGGCCATCCGGCTGGTGGGGCGCCAGATGCTCCATCGGTGGCTGTCGCTGCTGTTCGCGAGCTCGGCGCCGCGCGCCACGGGCCTCGACCAGGAGTTGATCACGCGCGCGCTCGAACGGGCGCGGCTGTGCGAACAGCTGGCCGAGCTCTCCGGTCGGAAGGCGCAGGCGCCGTCGCTCTTCCTTGCCGGGCTGCTCTCGACCTTCGACGTCGTGCTCGGCGTGCCGATGAAGGAGCTGCTGTCGCAGGTGAAGGTGTCGGCCGAGGTGGAAGCGGCGCTGCTGCACGAGGAGGGGGAGTTCACCCCGTACCTGCAGTTGGCCACCTGCTGGGCCGATGGCGACTGGGACCAGGCCACGCCGCTGGCGGACCTGATGGGGGTGCTGGCCGAGGTGCCGGGTCTGTACCGGGCGAGCTGTGAGTGGGCGAGAGAGGTGCTGGCGGCGTAGGGGGGGGCGTGTAGCGGGTTTCGCCGGATGGACGCAACGCCGCAAGCGTCCGTTCGTCAGGCGCGCCGAGTCACGCGCGCCGCACATCGTCCTACAGCTCCTCCGGGTAGACGTCGATCGTGATGGCGACGCCCGCCTGGCCAAACACGCGCATCGCCTCAGCTGGGATCACCAGCAATTCCTGCATCGGATCGGCAAAGATGGTGAACCACGCGTTGGCTTGCACGCCAGTAGGCAACCGCTCTATTCGGTCGAGAAGAGGGCGCAGTTGATCAGCCAAGCTCGTGGCATGCGTTGTGAACGATGAGCGTGCAGCTGCTCGGGACTTGATACACCAATCTCCTTCGCGAGCGACGCGCTTCGTGAGCCTGCCGCGGCTGTCGCGTTGGTACCGACCACGCGTTACGCTGCTATGCGGCCGCCGGCCCAGAATGCGCGTTACCGCAGCAGCGCTGATAGTGAAACCTGACAACCGCAGAGTAGCGTGGATCATTGGTAGCGATTGCATGTGTCTCCGAAGAGCTGCGACGTCTGAGTTGGCTGGCCCATCTGGGGCGCCCGCTAGGTCGGACTCGCCCATTCGTCGGCGCGAACAGGCTACGGTCGCTGGGCGCTTGTCGAGGACCTGGTGGGAGCAGCCCAGCTGGCATCGCGCGTTCGGTAACCCAGTATAAGCCCTAGCGAATCGAGTGTGACGCCAAACGATGGGCGCGCATCGGGCGGAACCGCCAGCGTGAGCCGCATCTCCCGCGGCACTGAATCGTCGAGAATCAGAGCCAGGCGCCCCACGGAGAGGCCCAGCGCGCGCGCCGATGTGGCGCTCAGCATCGGCCGCACCCGGCCGACGTAGAACGTGCAGCAGTCCAGCGGCGTATCCGATCCCGCTCCACGCACATTTCCGAGGATGTCCGCGATGGTATCGCTTTCGAAGACGACACTCAGCGTTGGGAACTGCGCTCGCACTTTCGCTGATGCTCCCCCCGCGCGCGCCTCCATGTCCAATCTCTTGGCGAGCGTGCCGAACCCGGCGCCGAAGGTGCCCAGCGACCTTTGCAGCGCAAGGAGCCCCAATGCCGACGCGACGATGCCGGCGACGAAGCACAACACGCACAGAAGCGAGGTACGCAGCTGCCGCGCCGCCGCCGGTTGCCCGCGCTTAGCACTTGTATCCATCGATTCCTCCACGATTCCGGGTGGCAAGGCGTGCGCGCGACGAGCGAGTACGCTAGAAGGACAGAGACTTGGTGGCGATCGTCAGGCCAAACAGCTGGATCTTGGCCGTGACTTCTCCGGTCTTGAGGTTGCCCTGCGCTCGAAACGTCAACGGCGAGTTGCTCACGTCTCCTTCAGCTCTCACCGCACCGGACGAGAAATTCGCCGTCGCCTCCCGGACCTGCGGTCGCAGCCAATCGTCGTTCTTCGTGCGCGCGTCAATCCGCCCGTCGCCACTTACCTTCAGGACGCCCTCGCCCCGCGAGTTCTCAGAGGCGGTCACCAGTGTGTGCGGAGCAATATTCAGTGTGACTCCCGCGACACTCGGGGACAGCGCCTGCGATGACGAGCCCACGATGGTGACCGCCGGGTTGCCGTTGAAGATCTTGTTAAGGCGTGAGAGCGCCTTGACGGCTTCATTTGCTGCTGCCGCGAGAGCTTGGCAGCAAAGCCCAAATGGATCGGCGAAAGAGACTGGATCGCCACCCCCAAACCCATACGCATTCAGCCCACCCGCCAGCCCAATCGGATCTTCCTGCGTAAATCGCCCGCTGCTCGGACTATAGTAGCGGTTCCGCTTGTACTGGTACCCGCTCCCGTCCGCCATGCCCGTTACGAGTTCGCCGATCCACCTGGGCGGCCCGGTCGGCAGCGGCACCGGCTCGTCGAACGCGCTCCCCTGCGCCCCCGGGAAATAGTAGTTGTTCGGGTCGCACTTGGTCCCGGGGCAGG
>JANLSF010000757.1:0-3357 GCA_031362285.1 Gemmatimonadota bacterium
CGGGCTCCGCGCCGCGAGCAGCGCCTCGCGTCCACGCGCGAGCGCGTCGTCCAGCTCGTCGCTTCCCACGCCGAGCGCGTGCCCCAGGTCGGCCATCGGCCGCGGGTGATGCAGGATGTTCGTGCCCTCGAAGTTGCCGCCGCGCGTCACCCCCCACGCACCCTCGAGCAGCTCCGCGTCGTCGCCCACCGCGGCACGGAACTCGTCCAGACTCCACACGTAGAACTTCCCCTCGTGTCCCTCGCTGTCGGCGTCGAGCGACGACGACCAGGCGCGATGCGCGCGGTCGGGCGACTGCGTCATCTCGCGCGCGAGCCAATCCAGCGCCCGTTCCGTCACCGCGCGCACGCGCGCGTCGCCCGTCACCTGCGCGAGGTGCACGCCGAGCCGCACCAGCTGCGCATTGTCGTAGAGCATCTTCTCGAAGTGCGGCACGAGCCAGTGCGCGTCCACGGTGTAGCGGTGCCATCCGCCCCCGGCCTGGTCGTGCAGCCCGCCGCGGGCCATCGCATCCCACGTCTGCGTCACGATGGCCAGCGCCTGCGGGTCCCCCGTGCGCGCCGCGTGGCGCAGCAGGAACTCGAGGCTCATCGTGGGCGGGAATTTCGGGGCGCCGCCAAAGCCGCCATGCACCACGTCGTGCTCGCGCGCGATCCCCTGGAAGGCGTTCGCGAGCAGGTCGGCCGTCAGCGGCCCGCTGGGCTTGAGCGGCGCCGCCGCGTTCTCGTAGAGCTCGGCCAGCGCGCCCACCGTCTTCGCGATCCCGCCGCGATTGGTCGCCCACGCCTCGGCAATCGACGCCAGCACGCGCCGGAAGCTCGGCAACCCCGGCCGGTCGTCCAGCGGATAGTACGTGCCGCCGTAGAACGGTTCCCCCTTGGGGGTGAGGAACACCGTCATCGGCCATCCGCCGTGCCCGGTCATCGCCTGCACCGCCTGCATGTAGATCCCGTCGAGGTCGGGGCGCTCCTCGCGGTCCACCTTGATGTTCACGAACAGGCGGTTCATCAGCGCCGCCGTCTCGGCGTGCTCGAACGACTCGTGCGCCATCACGTGGCACCAATGGCACGCGGCGTATCCGATGGACAGCAGGATCGGCTTCTCCTCGCGCGCGGCGCGCTCGAGCGCCTCGGCGCCCCACGGATACCAGTCCACCGGATTGTCGGCGTGCTGGCGCAGGTAGGGGCTCGTGGTCTGGGCGAGGCGGTTCGGCATGGCAAGGGCAGGGAAGCCGGCGACGCGCGGATGTCGTCGTGTGGTTGAGTTGGACGAGCGACGCGCGCAACTTACGCCAGTCAGCCTGCGCCCAGCGAACGCCGCACTGCCTCCCTAACGCCCCCTCGTTGGCCTCCGTGCCCCGTACGACGCCGCGCCACACCCCCGCGCACGGCGACCCCGCCCTCCCGGGCGCGCCCACCTTCCTTCCCAACCCGCGGCGCATCCTCTGGCCGACGGTCTGGACGGTGGTGCTCCTGCTGCCCGGCCTGTACCCGCTGCCCGCCCTCCGCGACTCCCTCAACGGCGTGGGGTTCGACGGCGGGCGCCTCGTCGTCTCGACCTGGTTCCTGCGGCTCGCGCCGTTCTTCAACATCCTCGACGCCCTCTCGCTGCTCACCCTGCCGCAGCACTACGGCGTCGTCGGCTCCGTCATTGCCTGGTGGCTCGTCGTGCGCGTCCGCGCCGCCAACCGCGCGAGCGCGCCGGTGCGCTGGGTCCGCGAGGTGGCCGGCTTCGTCGGCATGCTCGCCGCCATTGTCGCCGTCTACGCGGTGGGCATCCTCGTGCCGCGCCCCATGACCAGGCTGCAGGTGTTCGACCACGAGATCGTCGTCGTGGACTTCCACTCCCACACGCAAGCCTCGCACGACGGCCGCCCCGGCTGGGACGCCGAGAAGAACCGGGCGTGGCACGCGCAGGCCGGCTACCACGTCAGCTACATCACCGACCACCTCGGCCCCGAAGGAGCGCCCAGCTGGCGCGAAATCGAGCGGGGGCTCGCCGCCAACCCGCAGCGTGCCGGCGAACGCACGATCATCGCCGCCGGCATCGAGGCCCATTCCGGTGGCGAACACGTGAACGTGCTCGGCGCCCGTGCCGCCGATCTCGGGCTGTTCGGTCCCGCCGACCACCTCAAGCGCGGCGCCCGGCTCCGGGGCGGCGCCCGGCCCGTGGTGCTGCAGACGATCCCCGCCAACCTCGGGAACTTCGCGCGCGAGGGCGTCGACTCGCTCACCCCGAGCATCGCCATCGAGGTGAACGACGCCGCACCGCGCGGCCTCGCCCAGAACCTGCGCGACCGGCCGCAGATCCTCCGCATGGTGGACTCGCTCAACCTCGTGCCGGTGGCCGCGAGCGACAATCACGGCTGGGGGAGCACCGCCGCGGCGTGGAGCCTCGTGCGCGTGCCCGGATGGCGGCAGATGCCGCCGGACACGCTGGCCGCCCGCATCGAGGAGACGATGCGCACCCGCCGTCGCTTCGCCGTCCGTACCGTCGAGCGCCGCACGCCGCAGGTCGGGCCCCCCGTGAGCGAGCTCTTCTTCACCGTGCCTGCCGTGCTCTACGAGATGAACGCGAGCATCTCGAGCATGGAGCGTCTCTCCTGGATCATCTGGATGTGGAGCTTCGCCTTCATCGGGCCGTGGCTCCGCTTCATCTTCGTGCGCCGCCTCGCCATTCGTCGCATCGCCCGCGACGCCGCCGCGGCCGCGCAGGAACCGCGATGATCGCCTGGCTCGCGATCGCCCTGGGCGGCGCCACCGGCGCCGTCCTCCGGCACGCGGTGGGCCTCTGGGTGCAGCGCGGCGTCCCCGACTTCCCGTGGGGCACCTTCGTCATCAACGTCACGGGCTCCTTCGCCCTCGGCTTCCTCGCGAGGGCCACCGGTGCTCCCGACGGCCATGTCGCGCTGCGCGCCGGGCTCACCATCGGCCTCTGCGGCGGCTACACCACCTTTTCCACCTTCAGCTTCGAGACCATGCGGCTGATCGAGGAGGGGCTCTCCACCCGCGCCGTCACCTACGTCGTGGCCTCCACCGTGCTCTCCCTCGTTGCCGTCTTCGCCGGCGCGTTCCTCGCGCGCTCGGTCCTCGGCTCGGCCCGCTAGCCTCACACCCCATGACCGCCTCCGTTCCCGCCGACCTCGCCGCCTTCCTCACCACGCACGACGCGCGCATCAAGGGCGAGCTCGATGCCTTCCTGCGCAGTCCCTCGGTGAGCGCCCGCTCCGAGCATGATGCCGACACGCGCCGCTGCGCCGAGTGGCTGGCCGCCGAGTGCACGCGCATCGGCCTCGCCACCGAAATCCATCCCACGCCGGGGCACCCGATCGTGCTCGCCGAGTGGCGCGGCGCCCCG
>JANLSF010000759.1:0-2502 GCA_031362285.1 Gemmatimonadota bacterium
GCTGACGCGCGCCGAGATCGTCGAGCGGCTGCGGCTGCAGACGGCGCGCGTCTTCGTGGCGAGCATCGACCGCCCAAACATCCGCTACCGCGTGGTGGAAAAGGGGAACGCGCGCAAGCAGCTGCTCGACTTCATCCGCGCCGAGCACGACGGCGATGCGGGGATCGTCTACTGCCTCTCGCGCAAGAAGGTGGAGGAGACGGCGGCATACCTGAAGGAGCAGGGGATCCACGCGTACGCGTACCACGCCGGCATGACGGCGGACGCGCGCGCCAGGAATCAGAAGCGGTTCCAGCGCGACGACGGCGTGGTGATCGTGGCGACGATCGCCTTCGGCATGGGGATCGACAAGCCCGACGTGCGGTTCGTCGCCCACTTGGACCTCCCCAAGTCCATCGAGGGGTACTACCAGGAAACCGGGCGCGCGGGGCGCGATGGGCAACCCGCCGACGCCTGGATGGCCTACGGGCTGCAGGACGTCGTGCAGTTGCGCCGGATGATCGACCAGTCGGAGGGGGGCGAGGAGTACCGCAAGGTGCAGGTGAGCAAGCTCGACGCGATGCTCGGGCTGTGCGAAACGAGCGAGTGCCGGCGCATGCGGATGCTCACCTACTTCGGTGAGGCCAGTGGTCCGTGCAGCAACTGCGACACGTGCCTGAGCCCGCCGGTCACGGTGGACGGCACGATCCCCATGCAGCAACTCCTCTCGTGCATCCACCGCGTGCAGCAGCGGTTCGGGGCCATGCACGTGATGGACGTGCTGATGGGCCATGACACGACCAAGGTGCTCCACTGGCGTCACCATGACTTGAGCACGTTCGGCATCGGCAAGGACCGCCCGCAGCAGGAATGGCGCGCCATCATCCGGCAGGCGATCGCGCTGGGGCTGATCATCGTGGATCACGACCAGTACAGCGCGCTCAAGCTCACCCCGGCCGCGCGCGGCGTGCTGAAGGGCACGCAGCGGGTGCCGCTCCGCGAATGGCGGGCGCCCGAGAAGGCCGGCAAGGGAGCGAAGTCCACCCGCGCCGGGCGGTCGGTGGCCACAGTCGAACCGTCGTCGCCCGAGGCGTCGGAGCTGTTCGAGCGGCTGCGCGACTGGCGCCGGCAGGCGGCGGCGGAGCACGGCGTGCCGGCCTACGTGATCTTCCACGACGCGTCGCTCAAGGAGATCGCGCGCCGGCGACCGGGGTCGCTGTCGGAGTTGCGCGAGATTGCGGGAGTGGGGGCGATGAAGTTGGAGCGGTACGGCCGGGAGATCATCGATCTGGTGGGGTAGCGGCGCGTCCGCTCGCGCGCCGCGGCCGGGCCCTTCCGGCACGAAGGGCTGGCGGCCATCCTTGGTGGCATGATCCCATCTGCCCGGTTCCCCGCGCAGCGCCGCATGGCCACCACGCTGGCGCTCGCACTCCTCCCCTTCGTCTCCCAGGCCTGCGCGCCGGAGAAACAGCCCATGGATGCCGCCGCCATGAAGGCGTTCGCAACCCGCTACACGGCGGCATGGTGCAGCAAGAACGCCGCCAGCGTCGCGGCCCACTTCGCGGAGCGGGGCTCGCTCACCATCAATGCGGGCACGCCGGCGGTGGGCCGCACGGCGATCATCGCGTCGGCGCAGGGCTTCATGACCGCCTTTCCCGACATGGTGGTCTCGATGGACCGCCTCACGGTGGACGGCGCGCGCGCGGTGTATCACTGGACGCTCACCGGCACGAACACGGGGCCTGGCGGCACGGGGAAGGCGGTCCGCATCCACGGCTACGAGGAGTGGACGATGGGCACCGACGGGCTGATCGCGTCGTCACTCGGGCACTTCGACGACGGGGAATACCAGCGCCAACTCAAGGAAGGCGTCGCCGCGCGCACGCCGTGAGGCGCGGCCGGTGACGACGACGTAAGCTTCGCGGCAGCGCTCATGACGGGGGCCGCAATGAAGTCATCAATCAGGGTCGGCACGATCGCGCTCGGGTACGGCGTCGCCATCCTCATCGCCTCGGCGGCGGTCGCCCTCAGGGTGGCGACCACGAACCCGGCCGACGCGCAGGCAGCCGGCGGCATGTATGCCTTCGGCGAGTCGGTGCTGTTTGTCGTCGTGTTCGGCGTGGCCGCCCTCGTGCCGACCGCCGGGGCGCTCTTCATGCTCAAGTCCCATCCGCGATTCTGGACGTGGCTCTCGGCGGTGAGCCTCGTCGTCGCCATCACCGGAGTCGCAGCGGCCGGGCTCTACGCCGCCGGACATGACGCGGCGCCTTCCCTGCTCGCCACCCTGGCCGCGCTATCGGTGCTGCGCATCCTGGTCGCGCCGCTCGCGGCCCTCGGCTGCGGCCTTGGTGCGCTCATCTCGCCGGCTCGGACCGCGAAGGTCGCGCTGCTCGCGGCGACCGTCATGGAGCTCGGCGTGTCGGCATATGCCGGCGTCACCTGGTTCCTCCCGATGCTCCTGCACCGGCCATAGGCGATCTCGCCACTTCGCTCACTTCACACGACCCCACCGCACCCCATGCA
>JANLSF010000785.1:0-1902 GCA_031362285.1 Gemmatimonadota bacterium
CCCCTGCGTGCGCGCCTCACGCACCGCGAACCCGGCATCGGTGGCCAGCGCGACGATCCCTTCCTGCGTCACCCGCCAGTAGTCGCCCGGGTGCGGATGGTAGAACCAGACATGCGGGATCGTGATCAAGAGCACGCCACCCGGCTTGAGGATGCGCTGGAACTCGCGCATCGCCACCCACGGCGTGCGCACGTGCTCGAGGACCTGCGTGCAGAGCACCAGGTCGACGCTCGCATCGGGTCGCCCCGTGCGTTCGGCCGTGCCCGCGTAGTCGGCGCCATGCTCGGTGGTGAGGTCGAGCGTCCGCACCGCGAACCCGCGCGACTCGAGGATCGCCTTGTAGGGGCTGCGCAGGCTTCCCACGTCGAGCGCCACCGCATCGGCGCTGCCGGCGCGCACGAGGCCGAGCAGCCCCTCGACGTCGTCCCGGAGGCTCCGCAACACGGGATAGTCGTACTGCCAGATCGAGGGCTCCACGCGATCGGCGACGTCGTGGCGGGATTCGCGTCCCGCGTGCGCCGTCACGAACGTCCCTCGGGGGTTGGCGTGGTCAATGCGCATCGGAGCGCTCGAAGGCCGCCACGAACTGCAGCGGGTTGGTGAGGACGCCCAGCATGCCGGTCTGGCATCGGGCGGGATGGACCATCTGGACCGGTCGGAAGCCGGCCGCCGCGAGCGGGGGCAGCCACGCCCACCCGCGCTGGTAGCGTCCCGGCGACGGGATGCCGAAGCGGCGATTGCCGAGCTCGTCGAGCATGGCCAGCGTGGCCCGGCCCAGCGCCGTGCGAAAGGTATGATCCTTGAGGATGATCCAGCGGCGGGCGACGCGCGCCATGTCGTCGAGCAGCGCCACGGGGTCGCCGGCGTGGTGCACCACGTCGATCGCGTACACGAGGTCGACCGACCGGTCATCGAAGGGCAGGCGCGTCCCGTCGTAGAGCACCGGCTCCACGAGCGTGAGCGCGCGTCGGGTGATTTCCACGGGCGTGCAGCGGCCGATCACCCCGTCGTCCATGAGCGATCGCGCGTACCATCCCTCGCCGGCGCCGACGTCCACGGCCGTCGCGATCGGCCCGAGCGCACGCATCGTGTCGCGCACGAGGGCGTACGTGCGATCGCGGTAGCCGGTGATCGTGCCCGCGCCGCCGCTCATGCGGTGCGCCCGCGCGCGTAGAGCGCTTCGTAGGCGGACACCGTCGCCTCCCAACTCCAGCGCGCGCGTGCCCACGCCTGCGCGCGTGCGCCGGTGGCCGCGCGCGCCTCGGCGTCGGCCGCGAGTCCGTTGGCGGCGCGCACGGTCAGGGCGGCGTCGTCGGCCGCCACCACCACGTCGCGCGAGACCGTGGCGGCATAGCCCGGGTCCCAGCGCAGCGCCACCGGCAGCCCCGTCGCCATCGCTTCCTGCACGGCCATCGGAAAGCCCTCCCCATCGGCCACATGGACGAGGAAGTCGCAGGCGTGGTACAGCAGCGGCATGCGGTCGGCCGCCAGGAGGCCCAGGTCGATCACGCCGACCTCGCGCACGCTGCGCGGCGCGCCGGCGAGCACCAGCGTCCACCCGCTCCGCGCCGCGGCGAGCAACGCCGCCCGGTTCTTCTTCGGCGCGTCGCGCCCGACAAACAGCCCGAGCACGGCGTCGACCGGGAGTCCGAGCGCGGCGCGGGCCGCCGAGCGCGCAGCCGGGCCACCGGTCACGAACCGCGCGAGGTCCACGCCGTTCGAGATGCAGTGCGGCCGGCACGTCGGCACGCGCGCGCCCAGCCAGTCGCGCACGCGCTCGTTGAGCGCCACCACTCCATCGGCCCGACGAAGGGTGTCGTCGCCCAGCAGGCGCCAGCCGGCTTCCTGGGCGCCCCGCAGCACGGCGCTCGGGTACGGCACCCGGCCCACGTGCTCCGTGAG
>JANLSF010000794.1:0-3970 GCA_031362285.1 Gemmatimonadota bacterium
CCAAGCGCGCCTGGCGCGAAGCCAAGGCGCTCATCTACGCGCACCGGAAGCAGTTGGCGCTCGGCATCTTCCTGATGCTGATCAGCCGGCTGGCGGGCCTCGTGCTTCCGGCGAGCACCAAGTACCTGATCGACGACGTGCTGGGCAAGCATCGGAGCGACCTGCTCCTGCCGCTGGCGCTGGCGGCCGGCGCGGCCACGCTCATCCAGGCCATCACCAGCTACGCCAACTCGCAGGTCGTGTCGGTGGCGGCGCAGCGCGCCATCATGACGATGCGCGCCCGGGTACAGGACCACATCCTGCGCCTCCCGATCAGCTACTTCGACTCGACCAAGAGCGGCGTGGTGGTGGCCCGCGTCATGAACGACGCCGAGGGCATTCGCAACCTCGTGGGTACGGGGCTCATCCAGCTCGTGGGCGGCATCCTCACGGCGTCGATCTCGCTCGGCGTGCTGCTCTACCTCAACTGGCAGATGACGATCGGCGCGATCGTCTTCCTCGCGGCCTTTGGCGGCGCGATGGCGATGGCCTTCAGCAAGCTGCGCCCGCTCTTCCGCGAACGGAACGAGATCACCGCCGACATCACGGGGCGGCTGGCCGAGTCGATCGGGGGCGTGCGGTTGCTCAAGATCTACGTCGCCGAGGCGCGCGAGTCGAAGATCTTCGCGGCGGGCGCCGAGCGGCTGTTCAAGAACGTCGCCGGCACGATCACCGGGGCCAGCGCGATCACCGCATTCTCCACGGCCATCATCGGCGCGATCGGCGTGCTCATCATGGTCATCGGCGGCCGGGCGATCTTCGCCGGGCAGATGACGCTGGGCGACCTGATCATGTACACCTTCTTCGTCGGCCTCTTGGCCGCTCCCGTGGTGCAGATCGCGAACATCGGCACCCAGGTGAGCGAAGCGTTCGCGGGCCTCGACCGGATCCGCGAAATCCTCGACATGCCCACGGAGGACCAGTCGGACCTCTCGCGCGAGCCGATCCCGACCATGGCCGGCCACGTCACCTTCAACGACGTCTGGTTCGAGTACGAAGCCGACACCCCCGTGCTCAAGGGACTGACCTTCGACGTGCCCGCCGGTTCGACGGTGGCCCTCGTGGGCTCGAGCGGCTCGGGCAAGAGCACGATCATCGGCCTCGTGATGGCGTTCAACCGGCCGCAGAAGGGCGCCGTGACGGTCGACGGGCGCGACCTCCAGTCGGTGCGGCTCCGCGAGTACCGCTCGCTGCTGGGCGTCGTGATGCAGGACAACTTCCTGTTCGACGGCACGATCGCCGAGAACATCGGTTTTGCCAAGCCGGGGGCGTCGACCGAGGAAATCCAGCGCGTGGCGCGCATTGCGCACGTGCACGAGTTCACGGACCGGTTCGAGCTCGGGCTCGACACGGTGGTCGGCGAGCGCGGCGTGAAGCTCTCGGGCGGCCAGCGGCAGCGCGTGGCCATCGCCCGCGCGATCCTCGCCGATCCGCGCGTCCTCCTGCTCGACGAGGCCACCAGCTCGCTCGACTCCGAGAGCGAGGCCATGATCCGCGACGGGTTGCGGCGACTCCGCGCCGGCCGCACGACGTTCGTGATCGCCCACCGCCTCTCGACCATCGAGAGCGCCGACCAGATCCTCGTGGTCGAGAAGGGGGAGATCGCCGAGCGTGGCACGCATCGGGAGCTGATGGCGCTCGATGGCCGGTACAAGCAGCTCTACGACCGGCAGCACGGCGTGGAGCTGGACCAGTTCATCAATCCCGGCGAGGATTTCACGGCGCAGCCGGAGCAGGCGCCGCTCCGCGAGGAAGCGGTGCGCGTGGCCGCCCGGACGACGCGCGGCGGGTAGCGTGCGCGCTCGGGCGCTCGCACTGCTGGTCGTGTTCGCCGTCGCGACGCGCACCGCCGGTGCGCAGGCGCCGTTCGTGACGGACGACGCGTCGCTGGCGCCGTACCGGACGTGGCACCTCGAGGTCTACGAGCAGTTCGCGTCGCTCGGGGTGCGGGACCGCCCGGCGCTCCGCCAGAACGCGCTCGTGCTGTCGGTCATGCGGGGCATCCTCCCGGGCGTGGAGTTCGGCGTCGACATTCCGCTGCTGCACATCGAGAACAGCGGGACCGCCAATGCCCTCGGGATCGGCGACCTGAACTTCGTCGCCAAGTTTCGGTTCGCGGATGCGGACTCGTCCGGCTGGCGCCCCGCCCTGTACGGTTCGGTGCAGGTCGAGGCGCCCACGGGCGATCCGTCGCAACAGCTCGGCACCGGGGAGGTGGACGCCGTCGTCACCGTGATCGCCGAGCGCACGCTGGCCTCGGGACTCATCTTGCGCGGCAACCTCGGGGCGGTGCTGCTCGGCAACTCGCTCACCGGCGTGGTCGGTCTGCAGCGGAGCGGCACGATCGTGGTCACGTCGGGGGCGCTGGGCATCCCCGTGCACCCGCGTTTCCTCCTGCTGCTCGAGGGTTCGTTCGCGCAGGCGCGGTTCAGCGACGACCGTGATCGCGAGACGCGGCTTCAGGTCGGGGGGTGGTGGCGCGTCGGCGCCCGGAGTCAGCTGGGGCTTGCGTACCAACGTGGGTGGCAGGCCACGCCGCCGCATCAGTTCCAGCTGGGCTGGTCGGTGGACCTCTAGCCGACGCTACCCCGTGCAGCGCCGCACGTCCTCGGGCCCGAGCCGCGCGCTCAATTCGCTGCACACCCCGTCGCGCTCCTCCACCGCCACCCGCAACCGCTTTTCCAGCAGCTTTTCGTGCTCGGCCATGCGCTGCGCCGTCATCTCGGCCTTGGCCTCGAGCCGGAACCGGTCGGCCATCCCGCCACGCGCGCCGGCGGCGTCGGCGCCCACGAGCGGCAGGTGGTCGCCGGTCGGGTTCCGCGCGAAGTCGAGGAGCGCCTGACGGGCCTCGACGCGCTCCTGCACCAGCCGGAGCACCCTGCGATCAAGCGAGTCGCGACGGCCGAGGAGCGACGCGAGCGTGTCGGCCGCGCTGCCCGTCTGGATCCCTTCGAGCGGCTTGCGGATGTCGAACGACTCGTTCTCGCCCTCGGGCTGCGTGAAGGGCGCCGCGCAGCCGGCGAGTGCGAGCCACAGGTACCAGGTCCGGACGCGACCAATCGGCATGCGAGCCTCGGAGGGGGAGGGAACACCTTGACCCTACCAAGCTGGTGGCCGAGGCACAACCACCCGGTGCGGGTTGCGCCCCCGGTGGCCGGGCGTGAAGGTTCACCTCTCGCCTCTCACGCTCCCGGAGACCTGCATGCGCCTGCCCCTGTTCGGCCTCGTGGCCATCGCTGCGCTTGCACTCGGCGCATCCGCTCTCCGTGGCCAGGCGAACGCGCCGGGGCGCGGGCTCAAGGTGATGGTGCTCTACGACATGGAGGGGGTGAGCGGGGCCAGTGAGTACCGGATGGTCTCGGCGAGCCACCCGGCCCAATACACCGAGGGGCGGAAGTCGCTCACGGCCGACGTGAACGCGGCCATCGCCGGGCTCAAGGCGGCCGGGGTGAACGACATCCTCGTGGTGGACGGGCATGGCTCGGGCAACTTTGACAGCCCCGACGTGATCGAGGAGCAGCTCCTGGCACCAGCCCGGCTCATCAGCCGTGACATGCCGTTCGACATCTACATGGACAGCTACGATCACAGCATCGACGCGATCGTGGCGATCGGCATGCACGCGGGGGCGGGGAACCGGGTCGGCTTCCTGTCGCACACATACACCCTCGAGGACATCGAGTATCGGGTGAATGGCGTGCCGTTCAACGAAACGATGATCCTCGCGGCCGGCGCAGCGCGGCTCCGCATTCCGGTGATTGCGGTGAGTGGCGACGACCAGCTGGAGCGCGAGCTGAGACGCCAGATGCCGTGGGTCAGGTACGCCATGACGAAGCACGCCGTTGATCGCGGCAGGGCTGAGCCCGTCGGGCGCGACGAGGCGTGTCGCCGCATCGAGGCCGCGGTCAGGGAGGGCGTGCTCAAGCTCGCC
>JANLSF010000800.1:0-1697 GCA_031362285.1 Gemmatimonadota bacterium
GGGGGCGACTGTTTCTGCGCCGGCACCCGCCCCACCCACGGGGCGTGGACGACGCCGCGCCTACTTGGCGGCCTTCTTCGCCGCCGACTTCGTGTCGCCGACGCGGGGCGCCTTGACCATCGCCGCCTGCACCAGCCCGACCAGGTACGGATCGCGCAGGTCGATGGCCCCGACCAGCTTCACCTTGCGCTTCTTGCCGCCGTCGGCCAGCAGCTTCTTGTGCGGGTCCGGCAGCGACGCCCCATTGGAGAAGCCGAGTTCGACCTGCTCGCCCGCGGCCGATACGTACACAAAGGCGTCGGCCACATCGCCGGTGAAGGAGAAGGTGACGGAGACGCCTCCCGGCGGGACCCCGATCTCTTCGGCGGCATCCGGGGCCTCGCGGATCACGGCGGCACGCGCCGCGAGCGCCAGGCGCTGGATCGTCGCGTCGAAGGCGCCGAGGGACTTGATGAGCAGATCGGGGGCAGGCCTGGTCGGCGGCATGTGGGAGCGGGAGGGGGGCGTAACGGGCGAACCTCGAAAAATAGCACAATGCGCCCATCTTCGCTGGGGGGGTCCCTCAACTCGTGACCGGGCTGCCTGCCCTCCGACCGGTCGCGCCTCGCTGATGCGACGTCGCGCCGGGTCGACCCCGAATCGGGGTCGGGGACTCAGGCGTGGAGATCCGAGCGCCAATCGAGGGTAAACGACACGTCCCAGGTGTCGGCGCCCAAGGCTCGCCGATCGGCTTCCCACACCGTGGCGCCGCCGCCTCCGGCAATCTCCACGACCTGCGTGGTGACGCCGAGCGTGAACGGGGCCAGCCAATCCACGAGGCATCCCGGCACCGTGAAGCGCATCGTGGCCGAGTTGCGGGCGGCCTTCTCGATGCGGGCCGAGCCGATCGTGAACAGGCCCCGCCACAGCGCCGGGATCTTGCCGATCACGAACGCCGGCGTGGCCACCCGGAAGACCAGGCGCTGCATCGCGCCGAGTTGGCAGTCGGCGATGTGTGCGTAGAGCGGCGCCACGATCTCGTCCTCCGGCCGCTCCACCTCGAGCGCGAGCGCCTGCACGGTGCGCCGCAGGGCGCCGAACCGATAGACGCCGATGGTCGTGGGCGCCCCCGCCCACTCGCGCGCGTCGGTGGCGCCCACGCGGTCGAGCGCGCCGCGCCACGCCGCGGCGCCGAACGTCTCGATGGCCCAACTCGCGGCCAGCTGGAAGTTGGAACCACGCGCAATGCGGTCGGCCGCGATCGCAAAGGCGGCGGACGAGGTCGGCAGGAGCGGCAGCCGGCTCCGCGACCTCACGAGGGCGCGGAGACTGTCCGGGGTGCGGGAGTGCGGGCGGGGCGGCATGATGACCCGAGTATCGGCGTGGGTACCGCCCTGCTGGATGCCGACTCAGGTCACCAGTTTCTCGCGGCTGATGAGCACCGCGTCCTCGTCGGCATACACCCAGTCGCCCGGCTGGATGATCGCACCCGCCATCGTCAGCGTCACCTGGCGCTCGCCCGGGATTGCATGGGCCGCCCGTCGCGCCGTCGTGCCGAGCGCCTTGACGCCGAAGTCGAGCTTGCCCATGCCGCGACTGTCGCGCACGGCTCCGAGGATCACCGCCCCCACCCAGCCATTCCGGATCGCGATCTCGGCCAGCAGGTCGCCCATCAGGCCGCACCGCAACGATCCCTCGCCATCGACCACCAGCACGCG
>JANLSF010000907.1:0-1531 GCA_031362285.1 Gemmatimonadota bacterium
CTCATTCCCGCGTCGGCGGCCGACGAATGGGCCTCCCTCCTGCCGGCGTCCCGCGTGGTGCGCATCGCCGGCGCGGGACACAATCCGTTCTGGGAACAGCCGGCGGCCTTCTTTCCCCTCGTCGAGCAGTTCCTCGACACGCCATGACCCTGCGCCGCGGCGAGATCGTGCTCGCGACCTGTGCGCTGGCCATGGGCGGCTTCATCGCGTGGCAGGCCGCCATCCGCCCGCGCGTGCCCCGTCGCGCCACGCCGGTCGTCACCGACGACGACTCGCTCTTCAAGGTGCCGGTGCAACTCACCGCGGCGGAGCGCATGCGCGTGGCCGCCGAGCGGGCCACCACGGTGCGCGCGCGCATCGGCGAGTCGGGATCGCTCACGTACATCGCCGAGGTGCTCCAGCTGAACGACTCCACGGTGCGCCACTGGACCGCACGCGCCGGCCGCCCCGTGACGATCTGGCTCCAGGATCCGGTCGGCCTCGTCGACTACCGCGCCACGTTCGGCCCGCTCGTCACGCGCGCGCTCGACCAATGGAGTGGCGTGGACGGCATGCCGATTCGCTTCCAGGTGGTGCCCGACTCCGCCGCGGCGCAGGTGGTGGTCGTCTGGACCACCCGGCTCGTCGAGAATCGCATCGGGCTCACGCGCGTCGAGGCCGTGAACGACACCATCCGGTCCGGGCGCATCACGATCGCCACCCAACGCGACGGCAACGTGGCCCTCCGCGACGAAGACATCGCCCGCTGCGCCCTCCACGAGGTGGGCCACCTGCTGGGCCTCACCCACACCGCCGACGCGCTGAGCATCATGGCGCCCGAATCGGCGCAACCCGCCCTCGGCATCCGCGACCGCGCCACGGTGAGCCTGCTCTACGCACTCCCCATCGGGTCCACGAAGGCCGGCGCGCTGCGCTAGGCGGGGCCGACGGCCTACGCCATCGCGAACTCGCGGTCAAACGTCACCGCGAACGCAAAGCTCTTCGCCCGGCTGCGCGTCTCCATCACTTCGGCCACGCGCTCCAGCCGCTTCGGGATGCCGAGGATCTTGTCCTGCGCGCGCTTCCCCACCTCGTCGAGCCCGGTCATCGCATCGATCGCCCAGAACTTGATCTGTTCCTCGACGATCTTCAGGTAATCGCGCGGGCCGTAGATCCCGGCGCGCCGGATCACGTCGGCCATCTCGCGGAAGTGCGGCATGTTGACCCCCGGCATGTCGATCGATGGCATGATCTCGGCGGCCGAGGCGAGCCCGCGATTCGGGTCGCGCGCCAGCACTTCCTTGAAGATCGCGCGGTAGAACGTGTAGTGTCGCGCCTCCTCCTTGGCCACGTTGCCGAGGACTTCGTTGATGAGCGGCTCGTGTTCGCCCGCCACCTTCCCGGTGTTGGCATGGCTCACCTGCGTGGCGCGCTCCTGCAGCGTCGTGTACACGAACACCCGGTACGGGTCCTTGTCCCACGCCGGCTCGAAGCCGGCCTTCAGGTACTCGAACTGCATCCGCTCCAGCACCGGGTTGTCGAGGACCCGGCT
>JANLSF010000926.1:0-7300 GCA_031362285.1 Gemmatimonadota bacterium
CGCATGCCTGGGCTGCATCCCGATCTCGTGCGCCATCCGGTTGGCCTTGCGCGTGTTGCACGGGCTGCACGCCGTCACCACGTTCGTCCACTCGTTGCTGCCCCCGCGCGAGAGCGGGACCAGGTGGTCGCGGGTGAGCGATTCCCGCGGCCGCAGCTCGGCCTGCGTCCGCCCGCAGTACTGGCAGGTGTACAGGTCGCGCGCGAACAGGAAGGTGTTCGTCACCTGGCGCCGGAAGCGGCGCGGGACGTGGATGAACTTGGTCAGCCGGATCACCACCGGCCGCGGCATCGTCAGCCGCTCCGACTTGACCACCCGCCCGGTGTCGGCCTCGACGATCTCCGCCTTGCCGTCGATCACCAGCCGCAGCGCCCGCCGCAGCGGCACCATGGTCAGGGGCTCGAACGACGAGTTGAGGGCCAGGCAGCCGTGCGTCAGGGGGGTCATCGGTCTAGCGACTGCTTAGTGTGGCCGCCTCGGGTACCATGGTCAGCCACCCGTGGCGGTCGGGTAGCCGTCCCTGCACGATCCCCATGTACTGCTCCTGGATCGCGCGCGTGATCGGGCCGGGCTTTCCCGCGCCCACCGGGATCTGGTCCACGCTCCGGATCGGCGTCACTTCGACCGCCGTGCCGGTGAAGAAGATCTCGTCGGACATGTACAGCATCTCGCGCGGCAGCACCTGCTCCCGCACGTCGTACCCCAGGTCGCGCGCGATGGTCATCACCGAGTTGCGGGTGATGCCACCGAGGATCGCGCTGGCGATCGGGCTCGTGTAGATGACCCCGTCGCGGACGAGGAACAGGTTCTCCCCCGATCCCTCCGCCACGTAGCCATGCACGTCGAGCATGATCCCCTCGGCGTACTTGTTCATCTTGGCCTCGAGCTTGGCCAGTTGCGACTGCTGGTAGTTCCCGCTCGCCTTGGCCATCATCGGCACCGTGTCCGGGGCGGCCCGCCGCCAGCTCGACACGCACACGTCCACGCCGGTCTCGAGCGCGTCCTTCCCCAGGTACGCGCCCCAGTTCCAGGCGATGATGAACGTCTCGACCTTCACCCCGATCGGGTTGATCCCCATCTGCTCGCCCGTGCGGATCACGAGCGGCCGCAGGTAGCACTGCCGGAGCTCGTTGGCCGCCACCGTGTCCACCGTGGCCTGCACCAGATGCTCGGCCGAGTACCCGAGGGGGACGCGATAGAGGCGGCACCCTTCCACCAGGCGGCGGATGTGATCGGGGAGCCGGAAGACGGCCGGGCCGGACGGGGTCTCGTAGCAACGGATCCCCTCGAACATGCCGGCGCCGTAGTGCAGGGCGTGACTCATCACGTGGATGGTCGCGTCCTCCCACTTCACGAACTCCCCGTCGCGCCAGACGCGACTCGTGCGGCCTTCCGACATGCTGCGCCTCCAAGGGTATAGGTGATACTAACCGGGCGTACGTTCGCTTCGCCAGCGGACGAGATGGGCCGTGACGTCGGCCACCCGCTCCATGATCCCGATATCGGCACCGGTCGCCCTCCCAGCCGTGAAGACCGGCGTTCCGGCCACCACCGCCAGCTGCGCCCAGCTCCCCTGCGCCGCGAGCGCGTCGGCCACGCCGCACGTGGTGGGCGCGTGCGCGCGGTCGAGTGTCGCGGGAAGCGGGAAGACGGCAAGGTCGGCCGCGTGCCCCGCGGTGAGCGTCCCGATCCGGTGCTCCAGGTGCAAGGCGCGCGCGCCGCCCAACGTGACGAGGGTCAGCGCGTCGGTCGCGTGCAGCGCGTCGGCTTCCTCCGCCGAGCCGGCCAGCGCGCGCTGCGCGGCGAGCGCCGACGCCGCCTCGGCCAGCACGTCCATGCGCGTGTTGGAGCCCATGGAGTCGCTTCCCACTCCCACGCGCACGCCACGCGCGAGCATGGCGGCCACCGGCGCCGTGCCGTGGTTGAACCAGGCATTGGACCACGGACAGTGGGCCACGCCGCACCCGTGGTGCGCCATGGTGCCGATGTCGCCCGCGTCGGCGTGCACCGCGTGGATGAGCAGCGTACGCTCGCCGAGCACGCCGTGCGCGGCCAGGAGCGCCACGGGCGTGCGTCCACGCGGTGCCACGCCGATCCCGCGCGCGCGGAGGAACTCGGCCCACGGTCCCTCGCCGCGGGCCACGAGCTGCGATTCGTCGACCCCTTCGGCGATGTGCACCGCCAGCGGCAGCCCCTCGCGCGCGGCGTACGCGCTCACGGCCGCGAACAGCGCGTCCGACACGGAGTACGGCGCGTGCGGCGAGACCCCGAGTTGCACGCGTTCGGTGGCGCGCGGGCGGAGCGCGGCCACCTGCGCGGCCAGCTCCGAGAGCGTCGCGGGCGCCTGCGATCCGTCCGGCCCGAACACCTCGAGGTACGCGATCCCGCGCACCCCCAGCTCGTGCATGGCGTCGAAGGCGGCCGTGGTATTGGCCGTGTCGGCATAGGTGGTGATGCCGCGCGAGAGCCCATCGGCGATCCCGAGGCGCGCCGAGTCGAGGAGTTGCGCCCCGGTCAGCGTCGCCTTCGAGAGGGTGAGCGTGCGGATCCAGGGGAACAGCGCGAGCCCGTCGAGCACGCCACGGTACGCCGTGAGGTCCAGGTGCGTGTGGGCGTTCACCAGGCCCGGCGTGATCAGCGCGTCGCCCAGGTCGGTCAGGGCGCCCCCCGGCGCCTGCGCGGCCGGTCCCACCCACGCAATGCGCTCGCCGTCGAGCACCACGGCGCCATCGGCAATCGGGGGCGCTCCCACCGGAGCGACCAGCGCGGCGCGGTATCCGCTCACACCGGCCGACGCGGCGCGCCGCCGAAGTGTCCCGTCTTCGAGCCGTGCATGGTGGGGTCGTACAGGTCGGCATCCTTCACGCCGAGCGACCGCGTGAACGCCAGCGGCCAGGCGATGTCGGCCACCTGCTCGTTCGTGTGGCCGTCGGAGCCGAGCGAGAGGCGCACGCCGGCGGCCAACATCTTGCGGGCGAACCGCACGTGCGGGCGATACCGGTTGGATATCTCGAAGGCGATCTTCGCGCGGCGGAGCGCCTCCACGGCGCGGTCTTCGCGCGGCTCCGACCAGAGTTCCTCGAGCGGAATGGCCCGCAGTTCGAGTGGCAACAGGGTGGGGTGCGCGAGGATGTCCACCGGCATCTCGATGGAGAAGCGCAGCAGGTTCTGCACATGGAGGTCCATGTACCGGTCCGGCGTCATCCCGCTCGGGATCTCGCGGCGGAAGGCGTGGATGGTGCCGCCGCCGGGCACGAAGATGGCGTGCAGCGACCCGATGCGATGGGTGAACCGCTGCACCTGTTCGTCGGGAAGCTCGCGCCAGAGCGCGTCGTGCCAGCAGAACTCGCCGCCGCGCTGCACGGGCAGGTCGGCGATCGCCTCGAGGTAGGCCGCCGTGGCGGCCACGCTCTGCACGGCCGGGTGCACGTCGCGCGTGATGTGGTCTGAGATGGTGGGACGAACGCCCAGCTCCGCCGCGCGGGCCACCAACTCCTGCGGCGTCAGGTCACCGTCGGAGAGTGTGGTATGCGCGTGGCAGTCGAGCGGAAGCCAGGTCATGGTGGCGTGCCCCCCTTGCCCGGCTTTGGCGCGCTGGCGTGCCCCTGCGCGGCTGCGGCCAACGAGTCGGCCACCAGTTGGCGCACGGCCTCGGGGTCGCACTGCTTCTCGGGTTCGGTGCCCGGCAGGTAGTACTCGATGATCACGTCGGCCGGAGCGCACGCGGGTCCCTTGAGCAGTCCCGTGCGACGGTCGATCTCGCGCAGCGTGATGGCGCGCGGACGCGGCCAGTCCGGCGGCGCCGCCCGGCGCTGGTACACCTCGCTCATGAAGCTCGTCCAGGCCGGCGCCGCCAGCACGCCGCCCTGCGCGTTCGCCTTGATCTTCTGCGGCCTGTCGAAGCCGATCCACACCCCGGCCACGATGTCGGCCGTGTAGCCGATGTACCAGACGTCGGCGCCGTCGTTGGTGGTGCCCGTCTTGCCGGCCGCCGGAAAATGGAAGCCGGCGTTGAACACGCTCTGGAAGGCGGTCCCGCGCAACACCACGTCCTTCATCATGCTCACCATGAGCCACGCTTCCTCGGGCGTGAGCACCTGCTCGCGCTCCGGCTTGGGCTCCCAGAGCACGGCGCCGTCGGCACTCTCCACGCGCACGATCGCATACGGCGCCGACCGGATGCCGAGGGTCGCGAAGGCCGTGTACGAGCTGATCAGCTCCAGCGGGTAGACGTCGGCCGAGCCGATGTAGATCGACGGGTACGGCGGGATGTCGGTGGAGATGCCGAAGTCGCGGGCCTGGGCGATCACGGCCTCGGGGCCCACTTCCTGCCCGAGCTTGATGGCGATGATGTTCCGCGAGAGGGTGAGCCCATGGCGCATGGTCATGGGGCCGTGGAAGGCGAGGTCGTAGTTCTGCGGCTCCCACAGCTGCCCGCTCTCCTGCATCACCTGCACCGGCTCGTCCTTCACCATGTACGAGGTCGGCTTGCCGGCGTGAATGGCGGCCGCGTAGACGATCGGCTTGAAGGTGGAGCCCGGCTGGCGGCGCGCCTGCGTGGCGCGGTTGAACTTGGACTCGTCGAAGTCACGGCCGCCGACCATGGCGCGCACCGCCCCGGAGCGCGGGTCCACCGCCACGAAGGCGCCCTGCAGGTACGGCGACGCCGCGGCCTCTTCGTCGCCCTTCACCCGGGCGTTCACCTGCTCGTAGGTGGGGTGCCCGAAGGCGCCGTAGCTCCCCCCCTCGATGGCGCGCAGTTGACGCTCCATCGAGCGTTCGGCGGCCGACTGCATGTCGAGGTCCACGGTGGTGAACACCTTGAGCCCCTGCTCGTAGAGTTGGCGCCCGAAATGCTCGTCGAGCTGCTGGCGCACCCACTCCACGAAGTAGGGCGCGAGGTCACCGGCGTCGGCGCGGCGGGCGAGCTTGAGCGGGTACGCGCGGGCGAGCGAGGCATCCTGCTCCGTGACGGCGCCGGAACGGCGCATCAGTTCGACGATCGTGTTCCGCCGCTGCACGGTGCGATCCGGGAACCGGCGCGGGTTGTACCGCTCGGGCGCCTTGGGGAGCGCGGCCAGCGTGGCCGCCTCGGCCAGGTTCAGCTGCCGCACCGACTTCCCGAAGTAGCGCTGCGACGCCGTCTCCACGCCGTAGGCGCCGTTGCCGAAGTAGATCTGGTTCAGGTACAGCTCGAGGATCCGCTCCTTGGGGTACTGTCGTTCGATGTCGAGCGCGACCTTCACCTCGCGGAGCTTGCGGACGAGCGTCTTCTCGCGCGTGATGCGATCGGGGAAGACGTTGCGGGCGAGCTGCATGGTGATCGTCGAGAACCCCTGCGCAATGCCCCCGGCGCGGAGGTTCGTGACCACCGAGCCCACCACGCGGTAGTAGTCCACGCCATGGTGCGCGTAGAACCGCTTGTCCTCCACGGTGAGGAAGGCGCTCGTGACCACGGCCGGGATTTCGCCCACGGGCACGAGGGTGCGCCGTTCGAGGCCCAGTTCGGTGAGGAAGCGGCCGTCGGCGGCATAGAGCTTCGAGGTCTGCCGCGGCGTGTAGGCGTCGAGCACGCCGGCGGCCGGACAGGCGCCGTTGGCGCAGGCCAGCGTCCATGCGCCGGTGACGGCCCCGCCGCCCAGGCCGACGACGGCGGCGAGCGTGAGCAACGTCCCACGAACGAATCGCGGGTACCGCACGCCGAAGGGACGACGGTGCGTGCGCAGGGGGGGCACATTGGATCGCGGGGGCATCCGGGAGAAAAGTTAGCGATGGTGCGCCGCGCCGGTCGCGCCGGGCCTGCCTGCGGCGCCCGAGCATGCTCCCTCCCCTTCGAACGACCCCCTCGGGCGGGCTATCTTCCACGACATGACCGGCTCCCTTCCCCACGGCTTCCTCGACGAACTGCGCTGGCGCGGCCTCCTCTTCCAGCAGACCGAGCGGGCCGAGGCGGCGCTGGCCGCCGGAGCGGTGAGCGCCTACTGCGGCTTTGATCCCTCGGCCAGCTCGCTCCATGTGGGGAGCCTCGTGCCGATCATGGGCCTCGTGCACCTGCAGCGCGCGGGACATCGCCCCGTGGCGCTGGTGGGGGGCGGCACCGGGATGATCGGCGACCCGAGCGGCAAGGCCGCCGAACGCCAGTTGCTCGACGTCGCACAGATCGACGCCAACGTGGCCGGAATCCGCAGGCAGCTCGAGCGATTCCTCGACTTCACCGGCCCGAAGGCGGCGCGGCTGCTCGACAATGGCGCGTGGCTGCGGTCACTCGGCCTCGTGGACTTCCTGCGCGACACCGGCAAGCACTTCACCGTGAACTGGATGATGGCCAAGGACTCGGTGAAGGGGCGCATGGAGACCGGCATCAGCTACACCGAGTTCACCTACATGCTGCTGCAGGCGTACGACTTCCTCGAGCTCAACCGGCGCGAGGGGGTGACGCTGCAGATCGGCGGCAGCGACCAGTGGGGGAACATCACGGCGGGCACCGAACTCGTGCGGCGCGCCTCGGGAGGCGAGGCCCACGGCGTCACCCTCCCCCTCGTGACCACCTCGGCGGGCACCAAGTTCGGCAAGACCGAGGCGGGGGCCGTGTGGCTCGACGCCGAGCGCACGAGCCCGTACCAGTTCTACCAGTTCTGGGTGAACGCCGACGACGCCGACGTGCCGAAGTACCTGCGCTACTTCACGCTGATGACCGAGACGGAGGTGAAGGCGCTCGAGGCGGCGCTCACCGCCGACCCGGCCGCGCGCGCGGCACAGAAGGCGTTGGGCCGCGAGGTCACCACGCGGGTGCATGGCGCGCCGGCGCTCGCCGCGGCCGAGCAGGTGACGGGCTTCTTCTTCGGCGGCGTGGAGCCGGGCGCGTTGACGGACGACGCGCTGGCGATCCTCGCGAAGGAAGCGCCGTTCGCGCAGGTGGCGCCCGCCGACGTGAGCGAGCTCTCCGCCGATGGCGCGCCAGCGCCCGGTGGCAAGCTCGACGTGTACCGGATGCTCACCGCCACCGGGCTGGCGGCCAGCAACGGCGCGGCCAAGAAGCTGCTCGAGCAGGGCGGCATCTCGGTGAACAAGCGGAAGCTGGCCCCCGGCGAGCGGTTCCTCGAGCGCGAGGGAACGGCGCTCCGGGGCGGGCACGTTGTGCTGGGCAAGGGGAAGCGCGACTTCGCGTTGCTCCGGCTGACGTCCTGATGTCGTCCTGAGCGAAGCGAAAGACCTGCTTCTCGACCCTCCCACCCCCAACCCGGTCGGAGCCGCCCCCAAGGTCCGCCGCGCCCAGTTAACCCGGGCCGCCCACGCCGGC
>JANLSF010000945.1:0-3730 GCA_031362285.1 Gemmatimonadota bacterium
CGTCGCTCGACGCGAAGACCGGCACTCCCGATCCGGCCTTCGGCAAGAATGGCATCGTCGACCTCCAGGAAGGGCTCGGCTACTCCCTCGTCCCGCTCGCCGTCGACGACACCGGGTCGCTGATCATCTCCGAGGCGGCGCCGATGCGAAAGGCGAAGCCGGGAGAGAAGTGGAATGCCCAGACGCGCACCGGCGCCGACGGCACGGTGGGCATCGACCCCAAGCACGGGCAGATCGCCAACAGCTCGCCCGCCATCATCATCGGCAACGTGATCGTCGTCGGCAACTCGTCGATGCACGGCTACTGGCCGCTCAAGATGGCGAACATCGGCAGCTCCGTCCGGGGCTTCGATGTCCGCACCGGCAAGCAGCTGTGGAAGTTCAACCTGATTCCGCAGCCTGGCGAGTTCGGCGCCGAGACGTGGAAGAACGGGAGCAAGCAGGGCACTCCCGGCACCGGCAAGAACGACGCGTGGGCCACGTACGCGGCCGACCCCGAGCTCGGGCTCGTCTACATCCCCGTCGGGATGCCGCTCTCTGACGAGTACGGCGGCCATCGCCCCGGCGACAACCTGTTCGGCAACAGCCTCGTGGCACTCGACGTGAAGACGGGGCAGCGGCGCTGGCACTACCAGTTCGTGCACCACGACATCTGGGACTACGACACCCCGATGGCGCCCAACCTGCTGGACATCACGGTCGACGGGAAGCCGCGCAAGGCGATCGCGCAGACCACGAAGCAGGGGTGGATCTACACGCTCGACCGCGTGACCGGGCAGCCGATCTGGCCGATCGTCGAGACGCCGGTGCTGGCCAGCGACGTGCCGGGAGAGGAGGCGAGCAAGACGCAGCCGATCCCGACCAGGCCCGCCCCGTACTCGCAGCAGGGGCTGCTCGAGAGCGACCTGATCGACTACACCCCGGCCATCCGCGACTCGGTGCTCAAGATCGCGTGCTCCTGCCGCATGGGGCCGTACTACATCCCGCCGGCCCTCGAGGATCACTCGCGGAAGGGCTCGCTGCCGTGCTCGTGGTACGCCCCCGGCGCTTCGGGCGGCGTGAACATCGATGGCGGCGCCGCCGTGGACGTCGAGAGCGGCATGATCTACGTGGGGAGCCAGACCGGCCTGGCCACCATCGAGGTGGCCAAGGACCCGTGCTCCGAGCACCGCTACAGCCAGACGCATGACAGCTGCGGGCTCCCCGGCGCGTTGCCCACGCCGAAGGGTTACAAGAAGCCCGAGCTGCGCGAGCCGTTCGCTCCCGCGGTGCCCACCACCATCGGCGGCGTGCCGATCGTGAAACCCAAGGAGTTCGGCGGCATCACCGCGTACGACATGCACACGGGTGACAAGAAGTGGTGGGCGCCCAACGGCCACCTCTGGCGCCAGCAGGCCAGCACGGACCCGCTCTTCGCGGGAGTGAAGTTGCCCATGGTGCCGCTGCTGGGCGGCCAGGCCGAGATCATCGTCACCAAGACGCTGCTCATCCATGGCGTGGGGCGGAGTGGGACGGGACGCGTGGTGAAGTCCGCCACCAGCCCGGGACCGCAGCTCTACGCCACCGACAAGGCGACCGGCAAGCTCGTGGCGGCGGCGGCCATTCCGGCCGTCAACACCGCCGTGCCGATGACGTTCATGCACCAGGGCAAGCAGTACATCGTCTTCGCCACCGGCGCCGGCACCAAGACCAGTCTCGTGGCGCTGGCGCTGCCGACCAAGTAGCACGTCCTGCGTTCCATATGCGCACGGGCCGCGCTCCCTTCAAGGGAGCGCGGCCCGTGTCGCGTGCGCGTGCGGCGTGGCGTGCGTCAGGCCAGTGCCGTGCCCCACGCGGCGAGGAACCGCTCCATCTCCTCGGGCGCGCCCACCGACACGCGCAGGTGGTCGTTCATGGGAGGGAAGGGGCGTCCGACCAGCACCCCCTGCGTCCGGAACGCCGCGATGACGGGGCCCACCGGGCGCCGGAGGTGCACCATGAAGAAGTTGGCCTCCGACGGCACCACGGCGAATCCGCGTCGCTCCAACTCGGCCGTCGTCTTCCGCCGCAGCGCAAGCGTCACGGCACGCACCTTGGCCTGCGCCTCGGTGTCCGCCAGGGCCGCCGCGCCGGCATACTTGGCCAGCGCGTTGATCGTGCCGGTCATCTGCAGGCTCAGCCGCTCGATCATCGCGGGGGACGCGATCGCGTAGCCGAGCCGGACCGCGGCCAGCGCCGCGATCTTGGAAAAGGTGCGCGTCACGATCACGGGGCGCCCCGCGAGCACATGCGAGATGGACGTGGCGTAGGCGGGATCGTCCACGAAGTGGTGGTACGCCTCGTCGATCAGCACGGGCATGCCCGCGGGGAGCCCGTCGAGCAGCTGCGTGACCTCCGTGGCCGGCACCGTGCGTCCCGTCGGGTTGTTGGGGTTGCACAGGTAGACGAAGCCCACGTCGCGCGCGCGCGCCGTCGCCGCGCGCACCGTCGCGGCGATGTCCTGCGTATGATCGGCGCGCAGCGGGATCTTGACCGCCTCGCACTTGACGCGCGAGGCGTACTCATAGACGTCCGAGAACGTGGGTTCCGCGCCGATGACCACCTTGCCCGCGCCGAGGAAGGCGTGCCCGACGGCCCCGAGCAGTTCCCCCGATCCCGACGCCAGCAGCACCATGTCGGGCGTCACGCCGTGGAGCTTGGCAATGGTGGCCCGCACGCCGGGATCGGGATAGCCGTACCGGTTCGAGTATTTGAACGCGAGCGTCATGGCCTGCATCACCGAGGCGGGCGGACCGTACGGGTTCTCGTTGAAGTGCAGCTTCGCGAACCGGTCGTACTCGTCGTCGGCCGCGAAGGGCCGTCCGGGCGACGGCGGGCGATGCGCGCGCGCCCACGTCGCGAGATCCGGCGGCAGCGCCAGCACGCCGGCCGCGCCGGCCACCGTCCCCATGAAGCCCCGTCGTGACACCGTCCGTGCGTCGTCCATGTGGATCTCCGTTGGCGCCCTGCGGCGCGGACACTGGCTACTTGGTGCGCTCGTACCGCTTGAGGGCCTTCTGCCCCACTTCGGCGCCGTAGATGTTGCCCTTCGCGTCCACCGCGACCCCCTCCGCCGAACTGGTGACGTTCGGCGGCCGGACCGTGGCCTTTCAGGAATTGGAGAGCTTGTGATTCCGGACAACGAACCTGGATCTTCCATTATGCCAGGAAAAGTAAACCCTACCCAACCAGAGGCCATGACCATGGTGTGCGCCCAAATTATGGGCAACGACGTTGCGGTATCCATTGGAGGATCCATGGGGCATTTTGAATTGAATGTGTTCAAACCCGTTATTGCGGCCAATGTATTGCAATCGGGCCGACTCCTCGGAGACGCGTGCGTATCGTTCAATGACAAATGCGCCATTGGCATAGAGCCCAACCTCGCGATTATCAAGCAACATATGGAGAATTCACTCATGTTGGTAACATCTCTAAACACGCACATTGGCTACGAAAATGCAGCCAAGATTGCCAAGAAAGCACACAAGGAAAACAAGACCTTACGCGAGGCAGCTGTTGAGTTGGGGCTAGTCACTTCTGCCCAGTTCGATGAATGGGTAAGACCCGAGAAAATGGTCTAAAGAAGCCAATACATCAGTTTTGAAGTTTTTTGACTACTTTTAAGAATCAATTAACCCCAATGTGTATGAAAACTAACGTGATCATCCTTTGCCTGGCTTTGATTTTTTCCGGCTCACACGTTTTCGCC
>JANLSF010000043.1:0-2218 GCA_031362285.1 Gemmatimonadota bacterium
CGCTATCGCTACGATCAGGTGATGGATCTCGGCTGGAAGTACCTGCTGCCGTTGGCCCTCGCCAACATGCTGGTGACGGGCGTCGCCATCGTGCTGCTCGGTTGATCGCCATGGGCGCCGCTCTCTTCCTCGTGCTCGCCGTGCTGACCGTGGTTGCCGCGCTCACCGTGGTGTTGCACCCCAATCCGGTGAAATGCGCGCTGTCGCTGATCGTGACGCTCTTCCTGCTGGCCGTGATCTTCGTGCTGCTCGAGGCCCACATGATCGCGGCGCTGCAGATCATCGTGTACGCCGGCGCGATCATGGTGCTCTTCCTCTTCGTGATCATGCTGCTCAATCTCCAGAGCGACGATCCCGAGCGCGGCCGGCGCCGCTTCGTGCTCCGCGGTCTCGCGTGGGCAGGGGGGGCGATCCTCGCCGTCGAGCTCGCGATGCTGACGCGGGGCGCGCCGGTCGGGACGTCCGGAGCGGCGCCTCCCGGCTACGGCGGAGCGCCTGCCGTCGCCAAAGCGCTCTTCACCGACTTCCTGCTGCCGTTCGAGCTGACGTCCATCCTGCTGCTGGTCGCGGTCGTCGGTGCCGTCGTCCTGGCGCAAAAGCAAAGGCGGCCGACCATCTCATGATCGTTCCGACGGAATGGGTGCTCACGCTGTCCGCCGTATTGTTCGCAATCGGCGTCGTCGGCGTGCTCGTGCGGCGGAACGTCATCGTCATCTTCATGGCGATCGAGCTCATGCTGAACGCGGTCAATCTGAGCTTCGTCGCCTTGGCGCGGAGCCGCGGCGCGGTCGACGGCCAAGTCGTCGTGTTCTTCGTGATGACGGTCGCCGCCGCCGAAGCCGCCGTCGGCCTCGCGATCATCATCGCCTCGTTCCGCAACCGGACCACGGTCAACGCCGACGAGCTGGCGTTGCTGCGCGGATGATCTGATGCAGGAAGCTCACGAGGCGCTGATCCTGCATTCGCAGGTGTTGTGGCTGATCCCGTTGTTCCCGCTGCTCGGGTTCCTGGTGGCGGTCGCCGCCGAGCGTAACCCGGGACTCGTCAAGATCACCTCGCCGCTCGCCGTGCTCCTGTCGTTTCTGGTGGCGCTGACGTCGGTCGTGACGGTGATGGGCGCACCCGAAGGTGCGCGCCTCGCGCAGACGCTCTACACCTGGATGGAGGCCGGCCCGTTTCACGCCGATATCGCGTTCCGCATCGACGCACTTTCCGCCGTCATGGTCCTGATCGTGACCGGCGTCGGTTTCCTGATCCACGTCTACTCCGTTGGCTACATGGGGCACGACGAGAGCTGCTCGCGCTTCTTCGCGTACCTGAACCTCTTCATGTTCGCGATGCTCCTGCTCGTGCTCGGCGACAACCTGCTCGTGCCGTTCGTCGGTTGGGAAGGCGTCGGGCTCTGCTCCTACCTCCTGATCGGCTTCTGGTACGACAAGGACGAGAACGCCGCCGCCGGCAAGAAGGCGTTCATCGTCAACCGCGTCGGCGACATGGGCTTCGTGCTCGGGCTCTTCCTCCTCACCTGGAGCCTCGCGCCCCACGCCGGGGGCGCGCTCAGCCTGGACTTCGCCCACATCGAAGCGCACGCGTCACAGCTGGCCCCCGCGACCGCCACCGTGATCGCGTTGCTGCTGCTGATCGGCGCCGCCGGCAAGTCGGCGCAGTTGCCGCTCTACGTGTGGCTCCCCGACGCGATGGCCGGCCCGACGCCGGTCTCCGCGCTGATCCACGCCGCGACGATGGTGACGGCGGGCATCTACATGATCGCGCGGCTGAACGTCGTCTTTTCCATGAGCCCGACCGCGCTCCAGGTGGTGGCGGTGTTGGGGGCCCTGACGGCGCTCTTCGCGGCCACGATCGCGCTCGTGCAGACCGACATCAAGAAGGTGCTCGCCTACTCGACCGTGAGCCAGCTCGGTTTCATGGTGCTGGCGCTCGGGGTCGGCGCGTTCGCGACCGCCGTGTTCCACGTGATGACCCACGCGTTCTTCAAGGCGCTTCTCTTCCTCGGCGCCGGCAGCGTGATCCACGGCATGAGCGGTGAGCAGGACATTCAGAAGATGGGCGGGCTGCGCACCAAGATGCCGGTCACCTTCTGGACCTTCCTGGTCGGCACGCTCGCCATCGCCGGTGCGCCCGGCCTCGCCGGCTTTTTCAGCAAGGACGAGATCCTCTGGCACGCCTGGGCCGGCGGCCATCCGTATCTTTGGCTGAT
>JANLSF010000064.1:0-1509 GCA_031362285.1 Gemmatimonadota bacterium
CGGGCGTGACCTCGGGCGTACCCTCGGGCGTGACCTCGGGCGTGGTCTCGGGCGTGGTCTCGGACACGGTGGCCACGGACAGCGGCGTCCGACTGGATCGGGCCTTCACCGAGGGCGCGACGAGTGGCGATTCCTTGGCGACGACCACCGGGTCGGCTTCCCACCGCAGCGAGCCCGCCGACGGCCGGGGCGCCGGCGCCGGCAGCGACATCGCCTGGTCGACCACGTCGCCGATGGTGCTGGTGTCCACCCATCCCTCGATCGCCGCGAACAGCTCGTGCGCCTTGAACGGCTTGGTCAGGAAGCCGTTCATGCCGGCGTTCGCGCATCGATCGCGCTCCTCCTGGAACGCATGGGCGGTGACGGCGAGGATCGGCAGCTTCGCGAAGCGCGGGTCCTGCCGGATGCGCTTCGTCGCCTCCACGCCGTCGAGCTCGGGCATCTGGACGTCCATGAGCACCAGGTCGTACGTGTCCTGCATGACGGCCTCGACCGCCAGCGCGCCGTTGACGACCATCGTCACCGTGTGCCCGCGCTTCTGCAGCATCGTGCTCGCCACCTGGCGGTTCACCTCGCCGTCCTCGGCCAGCAGGATCTTGAGCGGACGCAGGGCCTCGCGCACCTCGTGGCGCGTGATGATCGTGCGCAACGGGATGCCCGGCATGCTGCTGCGTGCCAGCAGGGCGGACGCCGTCCAGAGGAACTCGAACCGGGAGACCGGCTTGGTGAGGTACGCCCCGATACCGAGCTCGCGGGCCTGCTTGGAGTCGCCCGGCTTTCCCGACGACGTCAGCACCAGCACGCGCGTCCCCTGCAGCAGCGGGTCGCGGGCCATGGAGCGGGCCAGTTCGAAGCCCGACACGTCGGGCATCATGAGGTCGAGCGTGACCAGTTGGAACGGCGACCCGGCCTCGGCCGCCTCGCGGAGCTGCACCAGCGCATCGTCCACGCGCCCCGCATCCGAGACCCTGGCGCCCGCTCCCTCGAGGAAGTCGCGGACCAGCGCCCGCGCCGAGGAGCTGTCGTCGACCACGAGGCAGCGCGTGGTGCGCAGCGAGGCGTGGGTCGGCCCCGTTTCCATCTTGGCCGCGAGGTCGCGCTGGAGCGGGACCACGAACGAGAAGGTCGACCCGACGCCGAGGGTGCTCTCGATCTCGAGCGTGCCGCCCATCATGACCGTGAGCCGGCGCGAGATGGCGAGGCCGAGCCCTGTCCCGCCGTACTTGCGCGTGATCGAGGAGTCGGACTGGGTGAATTCGTCGAAGATCGTCGCCTGCTTGTCGAGCGGGACGCCGATGCCGGTGTCGCGCACGCTGAACCGCACGAGTGGCAGCCCGTCGCGCTCGCCGGCGCTGGCCACGGTGACCACCACGTCGCCTTCGCTGGTGAACTTGACCGCGTTGCTCACCAGGTTGGTGACCACCTGGCGCAGGCGCCCCGGGTCGCCCACGACGTTGATCGGCACGTCAGGGCGCAGGTCGAGCGTCAGCTCATTGCCGCGCTCTGCCG
>JANLSF010000104.1:0-12945 GCA_031362285.1 Gemmatimonadota bacterium
CACCTTCATCGTGGAGACGCCGGAGGAGGTGTGGCAGGCGGCGGGTATCGACACGATGGAGGGACCGGAATCGATCGCCTGGTGCGAACGGTTGTTCGCCCCGTGGCTCGGCGGATCGCCGCTGCTGTCGAATGCGGCCCACCTGCGCGGCTCGGCCCAGTGGATCCGCTTCCCGCGCGTCACCTGCCAGTCGTGGGTGCACTGGCTCATCGTGGACGGCCGGCGCGTGCCCGTGGTGCTGCTGGGCGACGCCGCCCACACCGCGCACTTCTCCATCGGGTCGGGCACCAAGCTGGCGCTCGAGGATGCGATCGCCCTCGACGTGGCGCTGGCCGACCGGCCGCATGACCTCGAGCGGGCGCTCACCCGCTATCAGGCCGACCGCTCGGTGGAAGTGCTCAAGATCCAGAACGCGGCGCGCAACTCCACGGAGTGGTTCGAGCACGTGGACCGGTACGCACCGCTCGCGCCCGAGCAGTTCGCGTATTCCCTGCTCACGCGCTCGCAGCGCATCTCGCACGAGAACCTGCGCGTGCGCGACCCGGCCTACGTGGCGGCGTTCGAGCGCTGGTTCGGGTCACGCGGCGAGCTGCAGCGTGCGACCACCAGCGCGCTGCCGCCGACCACCGAGGCGGCGCCGTCGGGCGCGACGAAGCCGGAACGCCCGCGCGACGCGTGGCCGCGCGAGGCGTGGCACCGACCGCCGATGTTCACGCCGTTCACGGTGCGCTCCGTGACGCTGCCGAATCGCGTCGTCGTCTCGCCCATGGCGCAGTACTCCGCGGGTCCCGACGGCGCGCCCACCGACTGGCACCTGGTGCACCTCGGCAGCCGCGCCGCGGGCGGCGCGGGGCTCGTGTTCACGGAAATGACCTGTGTAGCCGCGGATGCGCGCATCACCCCGTTCTGCCCGGGGATGTGGAGCAAGGCCCACGAGGCGGCGTGGTCGCGGATCGTGCGCTTCGTGCACGAACACACGGCGGCGCGCATCGGCATGCAGTTGGGGCACGCCGGCGCCAAGGGCTCCACCAAGCGCATGTGGGACGGCATCGACCAGCCGCTCGACGACGGGAACTGGCCGCTGATCGCGCCGTCGGCGGCCCAGTACCTCCCCCGGGTGTCGCAGACGGCGCGGGCGATGACCAAGCGGGATTTCACGCGCGTGCGCGAGCAGTTCGTGCAGGCCACGCGCCGCGCCGCCTCCGCCGGATTCGACTGGCTGGAGCTGCACGCGGCGCACGGGTACCTGTTGTCGGCCTTCCTCTCGCCGATCACCAACCGGCGCACGGACCACTACGGCAAGGATTTCGAGGGACGCATGCGCTTCCCCCTCGAGGTGTTCGCCGCGATGCGCGAGGCCTGGCCGGCCGACAAGCCGATGTCGGTGCGCATCTCGGCCCACGACTGGGCCCCCTTCGGCAACACCGACGATGACGCGGTCGCGATGGCGCGCGCGTTCAAGGCCGCCGGCGCCGACATGATCGACGTGTCGAGCGGGCAAGTCACGAAGGACGAGAAGCCCGTGTACGGACGCATGTACCAGACGCCGTTCGCCGACCGCGTGCGCCAGGAGGCCGGGATCGCGACCATCGCGGTGGGCAACATCACCGATGCCGACCAGGTGAACTCGATCCTGGCCGCCGGTCGCGCCGACCTCGTGGCCATCGCGCGACCGCACCTCGCCAATCCGGCGTGGACGCTGCTCGAGAGCGCGAAGTACGCGTACGAGGGAGCCGAGTGGCCGGTGCAGTACCTGAGCGGCCAGGCGCAGCTCGAGCGGTTGCTCGATCGCGAACGTGCGGCTGCGGTGCCGCCGTCGGTGCCGAAGCCCGGGGAATTGACGTGAGGTCACCCGTCGCGTCGCGCGGTCCGCGGACGCGCGGCCCGTGGTGAAGCCGCTCGAGGGGCGCCATGCGCTCGTCACGGGCGCGAATCGCGGCATCGGGGCCGCCATCGCGCGCCGGCTGTCGGCGGACGGCGCCCGCGTCACGCTGCTGGTGCGGCGCGCGGCCTCCGCCGTCGAGGTGCTGGCGTCGCTCCCCGCGGGCACCGGCGTGGTCGAGGCCGACGTCACGGATGCTCGGCAGGTCGCGATGGCCTGCGAGGCCGCCACGCGCGAAGTCCCGGTGGACCTGCTCGTGAACAACGCCGGCGCGGCCGAGAGCGCACCCTTCGCCCGAACGGATGATGCCCTCGTGGCGCGGATGTTCGCCGTGAACTACCACGGACCGCTGGCGTGCACGCGCGCGCTGCTGCCGGGGATGCTCGCGCGAGGCCACGGGCGCGTGGTGAACATCGCCAGCCCCGCCGGCCTCACCGGCTACCCGTACGTCACGGCGTACGTGGCCGCGAAGCACGCACTCGTGGGGCTGACGCGCGCACTCGCCCGCGAGGTGGCCACCAAGGGGGTCACGGTGAACGCCGTCTGCCCCGGCTTCACCGACACCGACCTCGTGACGGCGAGCGTGGACCGCATCGTGGTTTCCACGGGCCGCTCCGCCGACGACGCGCGAACGGCGCTCGTGTCGGGCAATCCGCAGGGACGCCTCGTGCACCCTGACGAGGTGGCCTCGGCCGTGGCCTGGCTCTGCCGCGACGATGCCGCCGCCGTGACCGGCCAGGCGATCATGGTGGCCGGCGGAGAACTCGCATGACGGCTCCCCTTGCCGACCCCGAGACCCGGCTTGCCGACGACGACCATGACGCTCTTCGACTGTGGCTCCGGCTCTTCACGTGCAGCACCATGGTGGAGCGCGAGATCGGTGCGGCGCTCAAGCGCGAGTTCGGCAGCACCCTGCCCCGGTTCGACCTCCTCGCACAACTCGACCGCGCCCCCGACGGGATGCGGCTGGGCGAGCTGTCGGAGCGCCTGCTCGTGACCGGCGGCAACGTGACATGGCTCGTGAATTCGCTCGAGGCGGAGGGGCTCGTGGAGCGGCGGCGCGTTCCCGACGATGGCCGGGCGTGGATCGTCGGACTCACGCCCGAGGGGCGCCGTGCCTTCAGCACGATGGCGCGCGAGCACGAGCATTGGATCGCCGGCATGTTCGGCGGCCTCTCCCCACGAGAACGACGCCAGCTCCACTCCCTGCTCGGCTCCCTCAAGTCCCGCCTTCGCGACGAGGCCCACGCGCCATGACCACCCCCGACGCCATGCTTGCCAGCCGCCACGCCCTGGGCGCCTACCAGGCCAGGCACTTCCGTTGGCGCACCGAGGCCGACGGTCGCGTGGGCGTCATCACGCTCAACCGGCCGGAGCGCAAGAACCCGCTCACCTTCGCCTCGTACGCGGAGCTGCGCGACCTGTTCCGCGACCTCGTGTACGCGAGCGACGTCAAGGCGATCGTGCTCACCGGCGAGGGGGGCAACTTCTGCTCGGGTGGCGACGTGTTCGACATCATCGAGCCGCTGACGAAGATGGCGGTGCCGGAACTGCTCGCCTTCACCCGGATGACGGGCGACCTCGTGAAGGCCATGCGCGCCTGCCCGCAGCCGATCGTGGCGGCCGTGGACGGCGTGTGCGCCGGGGCGGGCGCGATCCTCGCGATGGCATCGGACCTGCGCGTCGCCACCCCGGCGGCGAAGACGGCCTTCCTCTTCACGCGGGTGGGGCTCGCCGGCTGCGACATGGGCGCGTGCGCGCTGCTGCCGCGCCTGATCGGTCAGGGGCGCGCCGCCGAGTTGCTGTACACCGGTCGCGCGATGACGGCGGACGAGGGCGAACGGTGGGGCTTCTGGAACGCCGTGGTGCCCGCGGATCACCTCGAACGCGAGGCGCTGGCACGAGCCACCGGACTCGCCCATGGCCCGACGTTCGCCCATGCGATGACGAAGACGATGCTGCAACAGGAGTGGAGCGTGTCGGTGGACCAGGCCATCGAGATGGAGGCGCAGGCCCAGGCCCTGTGCATGCAGACGGCCGACTTCCGGCGCGCCTTCGAGGCCTTCGCGGCCAAGCGCACCCCCGTGTTCGAGGGCAACTGATCGTGGACGCCATGCTGCGCGACCGGATGCGATGGCCGTTCTTCGACGCCCACCACCTGGCGCTCGTCGAGGGCGTCGAAGGGTGGACGGCCACCGACCCCGTGCCGCACTCGGCTGACACCGACGCCGCTTGCCGCGCCTGGGTGCGCGCGCTCGGGAAGGCGGGGTGGCTCCGCCACTGCGTGCCGGCGGCGTGGGGCGGCGAGAGCGCCCAGCTGCAGTCGCGCTCCATTGCCCTGCTCCGCGAATGCCTGGCCGCTCACGACGGGCTGGCCGACTTCGCCGTGGCCATGCAAGGCCTCGGCTCCGGCGCGATTGCCCTCGAGGGGAGCGACGCCCTGCGGCGCGCCTGGCTGCCGCGCGTTGCGGCCGGCGACGCCATCGCCGCCTTCGCCCTCACCGAACCCGACGCGGGCTCCGACGTGGGGGCCATGCAGTGCCGCGCGCAGCGCGTGGGCGATGCCTACGAGCTCTCGGGCGAGAAGACCTGGATCTCGAATGGCGGCATCGCCGACTTCTACACGGTGTTCGCGCGAACCGACGACGCGTCCCGCGGCGCCAAGGGGATCAGCGCCTTCCTCGTGCCGGCCGACGCCCCGGGGCTCATCATCGCCGAGCGGCTCGATGTGATGGCGCCGCATCCGCTGGCGCGCCTCCGCTTCGAGCGGTGCGCGGTGCCAGCGACCAACCGGCTGGGCGCCGAAGGCGACGGCTTCAAGCTCGCCATGCGGACGCTCGACATCTTTCGCGTGACGGTCGCGGGGGCCGCCCTCGGCTTCGCGCGCCGCGCCATGTCCGAGGCGCTCGCCTACGCCACCACGCGGCCGATGTTCGGCGCAACGCTTGCCGAGCAGCCGCTGGCGCAGGCCACGCTGGGCGACATGGCCACCGACTTCGATGCGGCCGCGCTGCTGACGTATCGAGCGGCCTGGCAACGCGACACGACCGGGGCCCGCACCACGCGGGAAGCCGCCATGGCCAAGGTGATGGCCACCGAGTTGGCGCAGACGATCATCGATCGCGCCCTCCAGATGCACGGTGGCCGCGGTGTCCAGCAGGGGGCCATGGTGGAGCGGCTGTATCGCGAGATCCGGTCGCTCCGGATCTACGAGGGCGCCTCGGAGGTGCAGCGCCTGATCATCGGCCGTGAGACGGTGGCCGCCATGTCGCACGGGGGCTGAGCGATGCGATTCCATGCGTCGGCGCACCGGGACACCTTTTCGCGCGACCACGTGCCGCCGCACGACCAGTGGCCCGTGATCACGCTCGACGGACCGTTCGCCTATCCGCCGCTGCTCAACGCGGCCGAGCGCCTGCTGGACGACGCCGTGCACGAGGGCCACGGGGATCGCCCGGCCATCCTGAGCCCCGATGGCGCGGGCGGCTGGCGCGTGCTCACCTATGGCGAACTCCAACGGTGGGTCGACGCGATCGCCCACGTGCTCGTGACCGACCTCGCGCTGGAGACGGGCAACCGGGTGCTGTTGCGCGGCTTCAACGGGCCGTGGATGGCGGCCGCGTGGCTCGCAACGCTCAAGGCCGGGATGGTGGCGGTGACCACCATGCCGATGCTGCGCGCCAAGGAACTCCGCATCGTCATGCAGAAGAGCCGCGCACAGGCGGCGCTGTGCGACGCTCGGCTCGTGGACGAACTGGCGGACGCGCTGGGCGACGCGCCATCGGTGCGGGCGCTGCGCACCTGGGGGGGCGAGGCGCCGGACCGGCTCGACCTCGCCCTCGCAGGCGCGCACGTGCCCTTTGCAGCCTGTCCCACGGCCTCGGACGACGTGTGCCTGATTGCCTTCACCTCCGGCACGACGGGCGAACCCAAGGGGTGCCTGCATTTCCATCGCGACGTGATGGCGATGTGCGACGGCTTCTCCGCGCAGGTGGTCCGCCCCGCCGCCGCCGACCGGTGCATCGGCACGCCCCCGCTCGCCTTCACCTTCGGCCTCGGCGGGATGCTCTGCTTCCCGATGGCCGCGCGCGCCTCCACCGTGCTGCTCGAGAAGGCCACCCCGGAGTCATTCCTCGAGGCGATCGCGGCCACGGGGGCGACCATCACCTGGACCGCGCCCACCTTCTATCGCCACATGGCGCTCGCCATGCAGGCCGCGCCGGGCCGGTTCAACACGGCGTCGCTGTCCCAGTCGGTGTCGGCCGGCGAGGCCCTCCCGGACGCCACGCGCACGCTGTGGCGCGAGGCCACCGGCATCGAGATGCTCGACGGCATCGGCGCCACCGAGATGATCCACATCTTCATTGCGGCGTCGGGCGCCGACGTGCGCCGCGGCGCGATCGGGAAGGCCGTGCCCGGATACGAGGTGGCCGTGCTCGACGACGACCTGCGCCCCCTGCCCGCCGGCGAGGTCGGGCGCCTGGGCGTGCGCGGCCCCACGGGCTGTCGCTACCTCGCGGATGACCGGCAACGCAAGTACGTGCAGGGCGGGTGGAACCTCACCGGCGACGCCTGCTCGATGGACGCCGACGGGTACGTGTACTTCAAGGCGCGCACCGACGACCTGATCATCTCCTCGGGCTACAACATCGGGGCGCCCGAGGTCGAAGCGGCGGTGATGACGCACGTGGCGGTGGCGGAGTGCGCCGTGGTGGGGGTGCCCGATGTCGAACGCGGGCAGGCCGTGAAGGCGTTCGTCGTCCTCAAGGCGGGGCATGCGGGCGACGCCGAGCTCGCGCGCATCCTCCAGGACCACGTGAAGGCCACGATCGCGCCCTACAAGTACCCGCGCCTCGTGGAGTTCGTGAGTGCGCTGCCCAAGACCGACACGGGCAAGCTGCAGCGGTTCCGGCTCAAGGCGGCACCGTGAGCGACGACGCCCGCGCGCGCTTCCCGTGGCGCTTCGCGTGCGACGCCGAGATCCGCTTCGGGTTCTGCGATCCGGCGGGCATCGCGTACTTCCCGCGTCTCGACGAACTGCTGAACGGCCTGTTCGAGGATTGGTGCACGGCGGCGGGGTTGCCGTTGCGCGACCTGATCCTGCGCGACCGGCTCGGCTTTCCGCTCGTGCACGCGAGCGTGGAGTACGAGGCGCCCCTGCTGGTGGGCGACCACGTCGTGCTGGCGCAGCAGGTCCACGCGCTCGGCACCAGTTCGCTCACGCTCGACCTGACGATTCATCGCGGCACCACGCGTTGCCTGAGCGCGCGGCACGTCCGCGTCCTGACTACGCTCGACGACCATCGCGCCACTCCCCTCCCGATCGCGCTGCGTGCGCGGTTCGCCACCGACTGAGGACCGCCCCGCATGTCGCTCCCCACGCCGCACCAGATCATCGCACCCGCCGGCTGGCCACGCCCGCGCGGCTACGCCAACGGCGTGGCCGCGACCGGTCGCCAGCTGTACTTCGCCGGTCAGATCGGCTGGAACGAACGCCATGAGTTCGAGACCGACGACCTCACCGGCCAGGCCCGCCAGGCGCTCAAGAACATCGCGACGCTGCTCGCGGCGGCGGGGGCCAAGCCGGAGCACGTGGTGCGGCTCACCTGGTACATCACCGACCGTGCCGCCTACCTCGCGGCCGGCGCGGCCCTCGGCACCGCGTACCGCGAGGTCATGGGAAAGCACTACCCGGCCATGAGCGCGGTGCAGGTGGTCGCCCTCGTGGAGGCACGCGCGGTGGTGGAGATCGAGGCGACGGCGGTGGTGCCGGCGTAGCCTGTCGCTTGCGTTCCGGTCAGCCGCGCGGCGACTCGGCGCGCAGGCGCATCAGCCCTTCCTGCGCCACCGACGCGACGAGGTCGCCATTGCGCGCGTAGATCGCGCCGCGCACGAAGCCCCGCGCTCCGGACGCCAGCGGGCTGTCCATCGAGTACAGCAGCCACTCGTCGGCGCGGAATGGCCGATGCAGCCAGAGACAGTGATCGAGCGACGCGACCATCAAGCCCGGCGTCCGATAGGACACGCCGTGCGGTCGGAGCGCCGTGGGGAGGAGGCCGTAGTCCGACGCGTACGCCAGCACGGCCTGGTGGATGAGTGGCTCGTCGGGGAGCCGGCCGATGGCCCGGAACCAGAGGTGCCGCGCCGGCGGGTGCTTGGCGGAGTCGAACGGATCCACCGGATCCACCGGCCTGAAGTCGATCGGCCGGTCCTGGGTCAGCACGGGACGCAGCTTCTCGGGGATCCGGTCGGCCATCTCGCGCACGAGTTGCAGCTCGGGCGCCAGCGATTCGGGCGGCGGGACCTCGGGCATCGTGGGCTGGTGCTCGAAGCCGGGCTCCACCAGGTGAAACGAGACGGAGCAGTTGAAGATCGCCTGGCCATGCTGGATGGCCGTCACGCGGCGGGTCGTGAAGCTCTTCCCGTCGCGCAGCCGATCCACGAAGTACACGATGGGCGCGGCGAGGTCGCCGGGAAGGATGAAGTAGCCGTGCGACGAGTGCGCCTCGCGGGGCCCGTCGACGGTGCGCCGAGCGGCCACGAGCGCCTGCGCGAACACCTGCCCGCCGAACACGCGTGGGCTCCCGAGGTCGCGATTGCGCCCGCGATAGATGTTGACCTCGAGCGGCTCGAGGTTGAGCAGGTCCACCAGGCCGGACAGTTCGTCGGTCATGCGTCGTCCCCCCGGGGGCTACGTGCGGGCGTGACGTGAGCCGCCGTCCCCGACGGATGGGTGCGCCCGCGGCGCGTCACGTCTTCTCGCTCGACCCGAGGGGCAGCCCCGGGTCACTGAACCCGGCGGCCCGATGGCTGCCATCGCAGAACGGCTTGTTGCGAGACTCGCCGCACCGGCAGAGCGCGAGCCGTGGGCCCGACGCCACCACCTGGCCGGCATGATCGACCACGCTCACGGCGCCGCGCACGTGCAGCGGCCCGCGGGCCGTGACCTGCACGGTGGCCGGCTGATCCGGCGGCTCCGTGGCGCCGTCGGCGCGCGTCGCCTGCAGGGCGCCGGTGGGGCAGCGCGCCACCGCCGACACGACCTCCTCCGCGCTCGCGCGGTCGGGCCGAATCCAGCGCGCCACCGACGGATCGAACACCGCCGGCAACCGGCGGATGCACTCCGCCGCGTGCATGCAAAGGTTCGGATCGTAGGTGACCGTGACCTGCTCGGACGTGACCGTCTGCCGCCGCTTCGACATCAACCCTTTCGGGTGGGCGACGCCTTCTTCTTCCCGGCCGGCGCGACCGGTGCGACCGGTGCGACCGGTGCGACCGGTGCCGGTACGGCGGGCGACACGGCCGGCGCCGGACTGGTGCAGGCCACCTTGTCGCTGCCGACGCCACGCCGCGCGACCACGACCTCGGGGGCCTCTTCCGAAATCACGCCGCTGCGGCGCCAGCGGGCCGTGCCGCGCCACATCCCGCCGATGTCCTCGAGCGCGATCTCATACTCCACCTCGTTCGCGCTGCTGATGCCGAAGACAAACCGGCCCGGTGAATCGCCGGGATGCCAGCGAATCGCGTTGAGCGCCGTCGTGGTGTCGACATGCGCGACGGGGCCGATGGTGGCGCAGCCGAGGTACGCCGCACTGCTGTCGGCCGAGGCCTCCGTGAGGCGCTGAGCCGCCAGTTGGAGCCGTCCGATGCGCGATCCGGGCGCGGACGCCCCCGGGCCACAATCGCCCGAGGCGCAGATCCACAGCTCGTAGTTCCCCACCAGGGCCGCCGGGTCTGCCGGCACGGCGCTGGTGCGCGTCTGGGGCGCCGACTCGCACCCGGCCATGAGCATCATCGCTCCGAGGACCCTGCCTGTAATTCTCATGCGTGGAGTCTTTCCGTTCGCGCTGCGCGCGTCAATGGGGATCGGGGTCGAATCGGCGCCCCCGGAGCTCGATCAGTACGACACCACCGCTTCGACCCGCCGTCCGGCCAGGCGGCGCCGACCGTTCAACAACGGCAGGTCGATGAAGACGCCGACACCGGCCACCGTGCCGCCGGCCCGTTCCACCAGCGCGCACGCCGCCGCCGCCGTGCCACCCGTGGCGAGCACGTCGTCGACCACCAGCACCCGCGCGCCACTCGGCAGCGCGTCGGCATGGATCTCGAGCGCGTCGGTGCCGTACTCGAGCACGTAGTCCTCGCGCACCGTCGCCGCAGGAAGCTTGCCCGGCTTCCGGACGGGCACCAGCCCCGCGCGAAGCGCCTGGGCGACGGGCGCGCCGAAGAGGAAGCCCCGACTCTCGATCGCCACCACGTGCGTGATCGCGGCGTCTCGCCAGGGCAACGCCATGGCCGAGGTGGCCACGGGAAACAGGAGGGCATCGCCGAGCACCGGCGTGATGTCCTTGAAGAGAATCCCCGGCTTGGGAAAGTCGGGCACTTCGCGGACAGCGGCCTTGAGGCGTGCGGCGTCATCGCTCATGCGTGGGTCCGGAGGGTCATCGCAGGATGGTGAACGGATCATGATACTGCTCGTCGGTGCCCGGCGATGACTCGGTCACGCCGGTGACCCAGGCGCCGTCGGGGCCGCGCCGCACGTCGCCCATCAACCCGGCCAGCGCGTGGTGGTCGCCCAGCGCCGCAAACTCCACCGCGCCGTCCGGGAGGTTGCGCACCCAGCCGGCGAGCCCCCAGCGGCGCGCGCGCTCGCGCACGAACCACCGGAACCCGACCCCCTGCACGCGCCCTTCGACCCGGACGCGCACCGCATGTCCACTCAGCTCGGCCACCCATGCACTCCGATGAGGGGCACGAACCGCACGGGACCGAGTGCGCGCATTTCCACCCCCGCCCCGCGCTTCGTGACGACCTGCAGTTGCTGCGCATCGCGACCGCCGATGGGGATGAGGATGCGTCCCCCCTCGGCCAGTTGCTCCACGAACGGCGCCGGGAGCTTGGGCGCCGCCGCCGACACGAGGATCGCATCGTACGGCGCGTACGCGGCCCATCCGAGCGTTCCGTCGCCCTGCATGAGCGAGATGTTGCGCGCCTCGCACTGCCGGATCGCCTCGCGGGCGGGCTCCATCAGGGCTCCGATGCGTTCGATGCTGAACACCTGGTCGGCCAAGTGCGACAGCAGGACCGTCTGGTAGCCGGAGCCGGTGCCGATCTCGAGCACGCGCTCGCGCCCCGTGAGCGCGAGTTCCTGCAGGTAGGTGGCGTGGATGCTCGGCTGCGAAATCGTCTGCCCGTTGCCGATCGGGAGCGCCGAATCCTCGTAGGCCCGGTGGCGCACGCCCGTGGGCACGAAGAGGTGGCGCGGCACCAGGTCGAAGGCGCGAATGACCGCGACGTCGTGGATGCCCGCCGCCTGCAGCGCCTCGATCAGGCGCCGCCGCGCGCCGCGATACTGCGGCTCGCCTACGGGGCTCGCCACCAACGCTCCGCGTCGGCCAGCATCGCACGGTCCGTCAGGTCGAGGTGCAGCGGCGTCACCGAGATGTAACCGTCCTCCACCGCCCGGACGTCGGAATCATCCTTGCTGCCTGCCCAGGACGCCGACCCGCCACCGATCCAGAAGATCTCGCGGCCCCACGGGTCCTGCATGGTCTTGATCGAGTCGGAGAAGACGCGCTGGCCGAGTTGCGTGAGTTTCACGCCCTTGATCTTCTCGGCGCGGACCGGCGGCAGGTTCACGTTGAGCAGCGTCTTCCTGGGGAGCTCGGTCAGCGAGGTGAGGTGCCGCAGCAGCGCCGTGATCGCGTCCACCTGGTTCTCCAGCAGGTCGTCGCTGCGCAGCACGCGCCCGCCGTACGAGAAGGCGATGCTCGGGATGCCGAGGGCGATGCCCTCCATGGCCGCCGCCACCGTGCCGGAGTAGAGCACGTCCTCGCCCATGTTCGGTCCGTGGTTGATGCCCGAGAGCACGAAGTCGGGCTTGTCCTTCATGAGGACTTCGCAGGCCAGCAGCACGCAGTCGGTGGGCGTGCCATCCACCTGCCACCGCCGCTCGCCACGCTTCACCGGGCGCACCGGGTGGTGCAGCGTGAGCGAATGGCTGGTGGCGCTCTGCTCGCGATCGGGAGCGACGACGGTCACCTCGCCGAGCGGCTCGGCCGCGCGCACGAGGACGTCGAGGCCGTGGGCGAGGATGCCGTCGTCGTTGGAGCAGAGGAATCGCATGAAGGGCCCGGAAGCGTTCAGTCCGCGCCCGCGGTGCGCGGTCGCGCCCCGTCGAGCTCGGCCAGGATGTCGATCAACTCGCGTTCGAGCGAGGCGATCACCTGCGCCTCGAGGGCCACGCCGCTCGCCGTGCGGAGCTCGCCCGAGCGACGGTGCTCCTCCATCTTCCGGCGCGCGCCCTCGATGGTGTACTTCTCGACGTACAGCAGGTGCTTCACCAGCAGGATCAGCTCGATCTCGCGGCGCGCGTACACCCGGTTGCCCGACCGGTTCTTGGCCGGGTGCAGCACGCGGAACTGGCTCTCCCAGTAGCGGAGCACGTGCGGCTTGAGCTCGGTGAGGTCGCAGACCTCGCCGATCGAGAAGAACTCCTGCACCGGCTCCGGGCGGCTCACGCGTCCACCTCGGTGCGCAGCTCGCGACCCATGAGGTCGCTGATCGCCTCGCGCGCCGGGCGGCCGTCGAACAGCACCCGGTGCACGGTGCGCACGATCGGCATGTCCACGCGGTGGCGCTCCGCAAGGGCGAGGGCACTCCGCGTGGTGGCCACGCCCTCGGCCACCGTCTCCTTGCCGGCCAGGGCCTCGGCCAGCGTCTTCCCGCCCCCGACCTCCATGCCGATGGCGCGATTGCGCGAGAGCGACCCGGTGCACGTGAGCACGAGGTCGCCCATGCCGGCCAGCCCCGCGAAGGTGGCCGGTTCCGCGCCGAGCGCCACGCCGAGGCGCGTCATCTCGGCGAGCCCGCGCGTGATCAGGGCGGCGCGCGTGTTGAAGCCGAGGCCCAGCCCCTCCACGATGCCCGTGGCCACCGCCATCACGTTCTTGAGGGCGCCCCCGAGCTCGACACCCACGACGTCGTGCTGCGTGTAGATGCGGAGCGAGCGCGAGGAGAGCAGCTGCTGCACGCGCGCGGCGGCATCGGCATCAGTGCTCGCG
>JANLSF010000125.1:0-6231 GCA_031362285.1 Gemmatimonadota bacterium
TGGATCTCGAGGATCAGCGGGTACTTCTTCGCGGGGTCGAACCCGGGCGGGGTGATGATCCACCCCTGCACGGCGCGCTGGTCCTTGCTCGACTTGTACCAGACCTCCTCCACCTTGCCGATCTGGCGGCTGGCGAGGAGCGAAGCGTTGAGCGAGGTGAGCGTCTTCGTCGTGGCGGCGGGTCCGGTGGTGACCACCGCCACCTCGCTCGGGACGCTCGGCGTGCTGAGCGTGAAGGCAATGCTGCCGCCCGACGACACGGAGAAGTCGCCACCCGAGTACGCACTCGTCCCCGAGCCGAGGTTCTTCGCGACCACCTTGTAGCTGCCGTCGAGTGCAAGGAGCGCGACCTTCGTGTTCCCCTTCTCGTCGAACTGCACGTAGAGCCCCTTCGAGTCGGCGGCCCAGGTGGGGCGCGCCACCGACTGGTCAATCTTCGACGACACCACGCGCTTGCCCGAGCCGTCGCGGTTCATCACGTACAGCATCGTGTTCTGGTAGCCCACGTGCCGGTCGTCGTAGCCCGTGTAGGCGATCATCCTGCCGTCGGGCGAGACCACGGGGCTCTGGTCGGGGCCGGCGCGTTCGGTGAGGCGGCGCAGGGCGCCACTGGCCACGTTCACGGCCCACAGGTCAGTCTCGGTCGTCTGCCGCTCCCAGTCGTCGAGGCGGCGCGCGGAAAGCACCAGCTCCGTACCGTCCGGCGCCCATGCCACCGTGCCGGGCGCATACGGAAGCCCGGCGTGATGATAGCGGCCGCTCGTCACCTGGCGCGGCTGTCCGCCGTCGGCGCGCACCACGAAGGCGTGCATCCAGCCGGCGGGCACCTCGCCGGCGTCGTTGAAGCGGAAGGCGAACTTGTCGGTGTACTTGGGCGGCGCCGACCAGGTGGCGCCGGGCGGCGGCGTGAGCGGCTTGCCGATCACCAGCGCTGGTTCGCTCACCAACGCGACGTACGCGAGCTGCGTGCCATCGGCCGACCAGGTGGGGTTCACCGGCGGCGTGGGCGCACTCGTGATCGCGAAGCTCTCCCCGGTGTCCATGTAGCGCACGTACAGCTGCGGCGCGCCGCCCTTGTCCGACACGAAGGCGAGGCGCTTGCCGTCCGGGCTCCAGCGCGGCGTCTCCTCGTGCGTGCGCCCGCTCGTGATCGGGCGATGCACCGAGCCGTCGGTCCTGAGCAGCCAGAGGTTCGCATAGCGCCGGTCGGTCTGGATGTCGCTGGTCCGGCGCACGTAGACCACCCACTGTCCGTCGGGGGAGATCTGCGGGTCGGCCGCGTACTCCAGCTGGAAGAGGTCGGCGGGGGAGAGGCGGGAGGCGCCCTGCGCGAGCACGGCGGCGGGGAACAGCGTGCACGCCATCGCGCACGCGGACAGAAGCGAACGGAACCGACGCATCGAATCTCCGGGAAGAGCGGGGGCGACCAACGCGAAGATGATACGCCGGGTCGCGACTCGCGGCAATCCGCCGGTGTCGCGGCACCAACCGACGCCGATCGGCTCACCGCTGCTGCCGCTTCGGGATCAGGATCGTTCCCCGGCAGGTGACCGCTCCGCACCGGCATGGATACCGCTTCCTGGCCGCCGGCGTGTGCCGCTCCGCAAGCACGTACGCATAGTCGTACGCCAGCTCCTCGCCCGGCTCGATGTCGTGCAGGGTGTCGATCCAGATCCGCCCGCGGTCGATCACGGCGTCGCAGTTCGGGGCGCACGAATGGTTGATCCAGCGCGCGTCGTTGCCGCCCACCCCCGCGTCGACGACCACGTCATCGTCAATCGCGAACAGGAAGGTGTGGTGCTCGGCCCCAGGCGCGTCCGGGTAGCGCGCCTCCGCCTCCGCGGGCGTGAGGCGCGCCCCCGCATACTCGATCAGGCGCACTCCCGGCGCGATGGGCTGCGTGGCGAAGGCGCCGAGGCCGCCCATGGGCGACGGGCGCACCTCGAACGGCCACGGCGGGCCTTGGGCGTCCACCTCGCTACCGCCCGATCTCGTCCTTGTACGCCGCCTTCAGTCCATTCACGTACTGCCCGAACAGCGACTGCAGCGTCTTGAACTCCGTCTGCACCGCCGACCGGAACACGGCGTCGGTGAGGAAGTCGTAGAGCATCGCCGCTTCCGTCTTGGCGTCGATCAGGAAGGCGCTGTGGCCGAACTCGCTGTAGTTGTCGGCGGTCATCTCGTACGTGTGGTTGGAGAAGTTGGAACTCGCCGCCGTCACCCCGACCCCCGGAATGTCGCGCGCCATCCACCCGGTCTCCTCGTATCCCGACGGGCGCCCCGGCTCGCTCGCCACGCGCACGGCGCCGAACTTCTTCACGTAGGCGAACATCAGCTCCTCGAGCGTGCCCAGGCTGTAGCCGTCGCGATACTCGCCCCCCGACCGGTCGATCTCGAGCGTGGTGCCCGTGGCGAGCGCGGCGCCCTTGGCCACGTTCACCATCATCGAGTCCACGTGCGCGAGGTAGACCTCGTCGGGGTAGCGGATGTAGTAGTCCACCACGGCCCGGTCCGGCACCACGTTCGGCGCGATGCCCCCCTCGGGGATGACCCCCTGCACGCTCACCTCGGGACGCAGGCTCGAGCGGATCCGATCCACCCCGGTGTAGAACATCACGGCCGCCTCGAGCGCATTGCGTCCGTTCCAGCTCGACATCTGGTGCGAGGGGCGCCCTTTGAAGATGAACTTCACCTCGTTGATGTTGAGGCAGCACGAGCCGAACCCCGGACGCGTGCGCGCGGTCTGCCCGCCGATGCCGTGGCTGCGGATCATGATGTCGGCGCCCTTGAACACGCCGGCCTTCCACATGATGACCTTGGCCGGCGGGCCCACTTCCTCGGCCGGGGTGCCGTAGAACTTGATCCGCCCGGGGATCTTCTTCTCCGCCATGAAGGAAATGAGCCCCTGGGCCGCAGCCATCGCCACCGGCGTCTGGGCGTTGTGCTGGTCGCCGTGAAAGTCGCCCTGCGTGCCGCGGAGCGCGTCGTACTCGGCGATCAAGCCGAGCGTCGGGCCGTTGGCGCCGGCCGGCGAATCCCACGTGGCCACGAATGCCGTCTTGAGTCCCGCCACCCCCATCTCGATCGCGTAGCCCTGCGACTTGAGCACCTTGGTCAGCGTGTCCACCGACTGGAACTCCTTCCACCCGGTTTCGGGGTGCCGGCCGATCCAGTCGGAGAGGTCCTGCATGCCGCCCTTCCATGCCGCTTCCACGCGCGCGAGCAATTGGTCGCGCACCGGGTCCTTCTTCGCCACCATCCGCTCGGCCATCGCGGTGGGATTGAGCTTCGCCTGCAGCGCATCGATCTGCGCGAGCACCTCCTTGGCGGCGGCGCGCTCGGTGGCCGTGGACTGGGCGGCGAGCGGGAGGCCGAGCGTGGCGACCGCGAGCATCGCGGCGAGCGAACGGGGAAGGCGCATGGGGGTTCCTCGGGGAGGGCGTGCAGCGCAGGACGGGGCAAACGTAGGCGCGCGGCCCTGCGCCGCCAGAGTGCGGCGCGCCCGACTCGCCTGACTGGGCAACGCGCGCGCCCCTTGCCGCGCTGGGAGTCATGGCGCAACCTTGGCGTTCGAGGGGGCGACGGGCGCCGCACCGCGCCGCGAGGCTCGCTCGCATCCTCCTTCCGACCACACGCCCCGGACTCGCATGCGCCCTGCCACCTGGATCATCGCCGTCAGCTGTCCCCTCCTGTTGGCTGGCGCGGGGAACGCGAACGGGCAGGGCACCGACTGGGCCTCGCCGAGCGGCGATCCGGGTGCGATGCGCTGGTCGCCGCTCACGCAGTTGACGCCGAAGACCGTCGGCCAGCTGGCGGTCGCGTGGACGTTCAAGACGGGAGAGAAGGCGGTTCCCGCCGGAGCGAACCAGAAGCCCGCGCGTCCCGGGCAGCTGCAGGTGTCACCCGTGGTCATCAACGACACGATGTACCTCTCCACGAGTTACGCCGCCGTGGTGGCGCTCGAGGCATCCACGGGACGCGAACTGTGGCGCTACGACCCCGAGATCTGGCGGGCGGGGCAACCGTCGAACGGCACGGGGTTCGTGCACCGCGGCATCTCCACCTGGACGGACGGCGTGGAGCGGCGCGTGTTCATCAATGCGCGCTGGCGGCTGATCGCCCTCGATGCCCGCACCGGCAAGCCGATCCGCACCTTCGGCACCAACGGCGAGGTGAACCTCCTGTCCGGGCTCCGCCGGCCCGTGAATCCGCTGCACTACACCAACACGTCGCCCTCGCTCGTGGTGGGCAACCTGGTCGTGGTGGGCAACGGCGTGGGCGATCGCCTGCGCTATCCCAACGACCCGCCGGGCGACGTGCAGGCCTTCGACGTGCGCACGGGCGCGGGCGTCTGGACGTTTCACACCATTCCCGACTCCGGCGAGTACGGATGGCGGACCTGGGAGCAGGGCAGCTGGCGCACGATGGGACACACCAACGTGTGGGCGCCGATGAGCGCCGACACGGTGCGGCATCTCGTCTTCCTCCCCGTGAGCACGCCCACCAACGACTGGTACGGCGGCGACCGGCTGGGGAACAACCTGTTCGCCGAGTCGGTGGTGGCGCTGGACGCCCGCACCGGCACGCGCGTCTGGCATTTCCAGACGGTGCATCACGGCCTGTGGGACTACGACCTGCCCGCGCCCCCGGTGATGGCGACGCGCAAGGTCGATGGCAGGCTGCAGGACGTGGTGGTGGTACCGGCCAAGACGGGATGGCTCTACGTGTTCGACCGCAGCACCGGCAAGCCGGTGTGGCCGATCGTCGAACGCCCCGTGCCCGCGAGCGACGTCGAGGGCGAGCGCGCGTCCCCCACGCAGCCCATGCCCACGCGCCCGGCGCCCTTCGCGCGGCAAGGGCTCACGCTCGCCGACCTCGTGGACTTCACGCCGGCCTTGAACGCGCGGGCCCGCGAACTGTTCGCGCGGCATCGCACGGGCCCGGTGTTCACGCCGCCCTCGGTGAAGGGGACGATCGCCGTGCCCGGCGTGATCGGTGGCGCCGGGTGGGGCAGCACGAGCTTCGACCCCGACACGCGCACCGTGTACGTGAAGGCCACCGAGAGCCCGGCGCTCTTCAAGGTCGTCACCGGCGCCCCCAACGACACGATCGGCTATCGCACGACCATCGACCTGCGGGCGTCCGAAATCGGGGTGAACGCCGATCCCGATTCCCTCAAGGGCGACCACACGCCGCCCGACGAGATTCCGCTCGTCAAGCCGCCCTACGGCACGCTCACCGCGATCGACCTCGACTCCGGGAAGCGGCGGTGGCGCGTGACGCTCGGCGACAGTCCGGGCATCCGCCGTCATCCCCTGCTCAAGGGGCTGACGCTCCCGCCGCTCGGCGTGGCCGGCGCGCCCGGCGGCACGGTGACGCGCGGCGGCCTGATCTTCATCACCGGCGGCGGCACGGTGCTGTACGCCCTCGACAAGCGCACCGGCGCCGTCGTCTGGTCGCACGAGCTGCCCGCCGGGCGCGGCTACGCCAACCCGGTCACGTACGCCGACCGGCGCGGGAGGCAGTTCGTGGTGATCGCCTCGGGCGCCGGGGAGAACTGCGAACTGGTGGCGTTCGCCCTGCCGCGCTGAGGTCCGCCTACTTGGCCATCAGCTTCTTGAGTCGCACCGACCCCGAACCCGCGTCCACCACGATGTGCCCCTTGCCGTCGCCCACGGTGCCCATGAGGCGATCGGGGTCGGAGCGGCGCGTGGCCACCGCGAACTCCGACGAGATGCCCCCCGACCCGGTGTCGATCTCCAGTTCGGCGCCCAGGTTCGGCGGGAAGTAGAGCGTCACGCTCCCCGAGCCGGAGTCGATCTTGAGGTCGTCCACGTCGGTCAGGAATTCGGCGGTCATGCCGCCGGACCCCAAGTCCATCTTGGCACGCCGCGCGGTGAGGCTGCGCAGCTCGGTGCGTCCCGATCCGGCGTCGAGGTCGAGCAGCCCCTCGACGGTCACGCGTTCGCCGGACACGCCGCCCGACCCGCTATCGATGTGGAGGTCGCGCGCCTTGACGTTCCGCAGCACCGTCGAGCCGGACCCCAGGTCCAGCGAAAGGCGCCCTTCGACATTGGTCAGGGCGATGCTGCCCGACCCGCCGTCGACGGTCAGGTCGCCCACGAGGTCGTGACCCTCGAAGCTGGCGCTGGCGAGGTCGATCATGAGCGGGGCATGCACCCCGGCCGCGATCACGGCGCCCACCGCATGGTGCAGCGTGACCTTCATGCC
>JANLSF010000159.1:0-3024 GCA_031362285.1 Gemmatimonadota bacterium
AGAGGGGTTGAGGCGGATTGATCGGGTGCTGGGGAGGCTGGCCGTCGCTGGTTGACGTCGCTGGAGACCACGCCATGGCGGCGCTCGTACGGGGGCCGCTTGTCTCGATCGGCGCGACGATCCCGAAGGACATGGCGGACCGGCTGCACCTGGCGGTCGGCGATCGCGTGCTGGCCGTGGAAACGGAGCGCGGGATCCTGCTTACACCCTACGATCCGGACGTCGAGGCGGGCCTGGCCGTGGCAGCGCACGCGGCGAAGAAGTTCCGGAACGCGCTCCGCGAACTGGCGAAGTAGCCGCGTGAGGGAACCACGCTTGGTGCCGCGCGTGGTCGTGGACGCCACGCACCTCGATCAGCGGCGCGAGCACGGTGGCCTGAGCGGCGTGCGGGACGAGAACGCCCTCGAGTCGGCGCTGGTGCGGCAGCGGCAGAAGTGGCACGACGAGCCAGCGGTCGATCTCGCGGCGCTGGCAGCGGCCTACGCGTTCGGGCTGACGAAAGCCCACGCGTTCAACGACGGGAACAAGCGCATCGCCTTCCTGACTGCGGTGATCTTCCTCGGACTGAACGGGAAGGACCTGGAGGCGAGCGAGACGGACGTGGTGCAGGTGATGGTCGCGCTCGCCGAGGGCTCGATGAAGGAACCAGATCTCGTCGAGTGGCTCCGTCCGCGCCTCACGCGACTCGCGCTGTAGCTGATCGGGACTTCGTCCCGTCAAGTTGTGCAGCGGCCGCCATCAACAGCGCGGCCATCTGCACAACTTTCGTTATGCGCTGCGCGGGCGGGACGTGCGCCGAGCTCGGCTCGGCGCCTCGCGAAGCAGTTTGCGCAGCGCCGCGTTCACCGCACGCGCGGTTGGAAACGCCTCAGCCACGTCCGGCTCAAGCACGACGATGTTCGAGCCCTGCGCATAGCGCTTCGCGTACTTCCCGCGTACGCCGCCGCTGAAATCATACTCCGCGCGCATGGTGCTGACCTCTCGTACTCGGTTAGGCGTCTTCTTCATAGATGCGCCGCTCGCGGCGGATGGCAGGGCGAGCGCTGATGAGCCGGATCAGGAACCGTGATCGAGAGGGGATCCGCGAACGCCGTGCTCGCCTCGTCGAACGATACGCCATGCTTCTTGACGTTCGCTGAAGCCTTCCGCGGATCCCAACTGAAACGCAATCCCATCCGAACAACTTACCCCACGATGAACCCGTGCGCCTGAGGTGCATACAGCAGCCCACCTTGCCCCGGCATTCGCCGAGCAACGACCGCTGTCCCCGCATTCTGCGCTTCCCTGGCCATCGTCGCAAGCGCCCACGCCCCAACGCCTGCTCCCCCCCTACGGCGCCACCCCCGCCGCATTCGAGTGCCAGCCGTCCATCCCCGATCCCTTGGCCGTGGCCTGCTTGAGCAGTGTCACCGCCTCGTCCTTCCGGCCCAGCGTCGCGAGAATGGTGGCGCGCCAGTAGGCCTCCGCTCTGGATGAGTTTCGAGTAGTGCGCGAGATTGGGTGACATGGGATGGGGGCAGTCTTCCTTGCTGAGGAACGCAGCCTGCAGCGGATGGTCGCGCTCGCCGAGGGTTCGATGAAGGAATCGCAACTCGTCGAGTGGCTGCGCCCGCGACTCACGCGCCTCGCGCTGCAGCTGCTCGGGTTGTCCTGACGCCCCCGCATGAGCTGCAGGGGCCGGCATGATGGAGTTCGTCGTGAAGCCAGGCTGGCGCCGGACCCTGCCAGCTTCATGCGGTTGTCAGCGCGCGCAGCACGGACTCACAGTCCCAGCGCCAATCGGAGCCCGGCATCCACTTGCTGCAAGAGCTTCGGCGGCAGCTTGGCCGCGGGTTCGCGCAGGAAATCACGATCAAGGGTGACCACCTGCGAGACGTTGGCCACTGAATCCTTGGGCAACCCCGCCACCTTGCCAGGGACCAGCACATTACCGGGCGCCGCCACCAACGAGAGATTCGTGGTCAGGGCGACCGCCAGCACGGTCTGGATACGGCTGCGATTGAACGCGTCGGCTGATACGATCAGGACCGGGCGGCGAAAGCCAGGTTCGGAACCGCGCGGTCCAGGCAGATCGGCCCACCACACCGCGCCGCGCTCGACTACCACCTGTCACGCGAGACTGAGCGGGCCTGATACCGGCCAAGACCGGGGGCCAATCGGCTGTCCTGCGTGGCGTAGACCGCGTTGAGTTGGTCGGTGACCTTCTTTGCCTGGTGCTTGGCGAGGAACTCGGCCACGGCCGTGGCGAACAGCTGGCTGCGGGACACCCCCAAGCGCTCCGCCAGCGTGTCGGCCGAGCGAAAGAGGTCGTCCGGGAGAGAGATAGCGGTTTTCATACCAGAGTATAACTCTGGGGTGCGCGCCCGGTCAAGCGCGCTGACGCGTATTCAACCGCCCACATAGCCCCGGCATCCACCGACGACTAGCCGCTGTCCACCGCAAGCTGCGCCTCCCGTGCCAGCGCCGGAAGCGTCCACGTCCCGACGACGTGTCCACTGCCGAAGCGGTAGCGCCGCCCGAGGGCCTTGCGGAACAAGGGGTTGCCTCCGTTCTTACGTGCGGCGCCGCTATCAGGGGCGCTGCCCCCACACCCGCCAGCATGAACGAGCACGTCGCGCCGCTGAACGCCGCATTGTCCGGCCGCTACATCGTCGAGCGGGAGCTGGGCGCCGGTGGCATGGCGACGGTGTACTTGGCGCACGACGTGCGTCACGACCGCAAGGTCGCGCTCAAGGTGATGCGCCCCGAACTGAGCGCGATCCTCGGCGCCGAGCGGTTCCTGACCGAGATCAAGACGACCGCAAACCTGCAGCACCCGCACATCCTCTCGCTGTTCGATTCGGGCGAGGCGGACGGCACGGTGTATTACGTGATGCCGTTCGTCGAGGGCGAGACGCTGCGCGACCGGATCGCGCGCGAACACCAGCTGCCGATCGAGGACGCGGTGCGCATCGCGCGCGAGGTGGCCGACGCGCTGGAGTACGCGCACCAGCACGGCGTCGTGCACCGCGACATCAAGCCGGA
>JANLSF010000175.1:0-2503 GCA_031362285.1 Gemmatimonadota bacterium
CGAGCAGTTCCGGCGGCTTCACACGCCATTGCCGTTGCTGTAGGTGCGGTAGCTCTCCTCGAGCGCCATCGGGCGGACCGCCGCCTGCGCGCCGTCCACGACGCACCGCACCCCCCGCGATCGGGACAGCGCCGACCGCTCGGTGATCGGCATCCGCGCACCGGTTGAGGTACTGCCAGCCATGCACCCCGCCCTCGTACTCCAGGTCGGTGACCAGCACACGATCGCCGGGCGTGGGGCGCGTTCAGCACGGGATTCTCAATCGGAGCGGCTTTGGTCGAGCAGACGGCGTGATCGCCGACCTCGCGAGCGTCGACGGACTGGCGACGCCGCTCGCCAGCGTCTGACCGCCCCGGGCGCTACACCGCCGACCACGGTTGGCCGTCTGAAAAAGACGCTCCTACTTCTCCAGTCCTAGGTCAATACGGAGGGCACTGGCGTCCAGTGTGGCTTGTTTTAGACGGTAGAACAGTCTATAATCAGCAAATGCCGCCCCTGATCCCGCACGCTCCACCCATCCGAAGGCTCAGCCCGGCGCCCACACGGAGCACCTTTCTCTTCGGGCCACGAGGCACCGGGAAGTCGACCTTCGCGATGCAGTGCTTCCCCGACGCGATCATGCTCGACCTGCGGTCGGGACCGATCGCGCGTGCCCTGGCGGCCGAACCGGAGCGTCTGCATCAAACGCTCGACGCCGCGGCGGTGAACCAGTGGGTCGTGATCGATGAGGTACAGCGCGTCCCGGCGATCCTCGATGCCGTGCACCAACGCATGGACCGGGAACCGGAACGGCGTTTCCTCCTCACTGGATCCAGCGCGCGATCGCTGCATCGCGCGGGCGTCAACCTCTTGGGCGGACGCGCCGGTCGACGCATCATGTCCCCGTTTCTCGCGGCGGAACTCGGCACCGCCTTCTCGGTCGCGGTCGCACAACGCATCGGCTTGTTGCCCGTGATCTGGACGGCGGAGAGTCCTGAACTGGCGCTGGCCGACTATGCCACGGTCGCGGTGTTCGACGAGGTGCGCGCTGAAGCACGCGTGCGCCAGATCGACGGCTTCGCCCGTGCGCTCGAGCAGCTGGCACTCTCGCATGGGAGCGTGATCAGCCCCACCGCGATCGCCCAACTCGCGGCCGTGAAGAAGAGTACCGTCATCGACTGGATCGACGTGCTCGAGTCGATGTTCCTGCTCGTGCGGGTTCCGGTCTTCAGTGCACGCCCATCACGGCGCGCGCTGGCGGCACAGCCAAAGCTCTACTTCGCCGATACGGGTATTGCCGCGGCCTTTCGGCCAACCGATGGCGCCCGGGCCGCTCCCGACGCCATGGGCGCGTCTCGCGAGGGTCTCGTCTACCAGCATCTGGCAGCATGGTGCGCGGCAGAACGCGATGCTCGGCTCTCCACGTGGCGAACCACCGGCGGCGTCGAAGTGGATTTTGTCGTGGAGACCTCCGACGGCCTCGTCGCCATCGAAGTGAAGAGCGGTCACACGCTGCGGCCGGCTGATCGCCGCGGGCTGCTGGCGTTCCACGATGAGTTCCCCGACGCCCGACTCATTGCGCTCGCCGACAGCCCGCTGCGGCAACAGCAGGGGCCGATCACCATGCTCCCCATCACCGATTTCCTGCTCGGTATCGTGCCGGGCGCTCCGCTGCCTGCCTGACACACGTCGTTGACATCACGCGCGCGACCGCGCGAGCACAGACGGACGGGAAGCGGCGAGATCTCCGCGCCGCTACCCCCCCAGCTCGCTCCGCACCGCCGCCGCCGCCCGCTCCACATCCCGCTGCGTATTGAACTCGTGCAGCGAGAAGCGAATGCCGTTGAAGCCGAAGTACGCGTGCGTGGCGCGGATGGCCACTCGGTGTCGCTCGAGCAGCTGGCGCGAGACTGCCGTCCGGTCGAACCGGTCCGCGAGCACCGCCGTCAGGAGTGGTGACGCGAGTTCCCCTGCCGGCGGACTCACGAACGTGAGCCCGTCCATCGCGCGCAGTCGGTCGGCGAGCGCGTGCCGCAGCTGGAGATTGTGCTCCTCCACCCGCGTCATGCCGGCCGCCCCGAGAAACCGGATCGCCTCGCCCAGGCCGAGCAGCCCCGGCAGGTTCACCACACCGTTGCCGTTGCTGTAGGTGCGGTAGCTCTCCTCGAGCGCCATCGGGCGGATCATCGCCTGCGCGTCCTTGGCGATGTACAGGAGCCCCGTCCCCTTGGGACCCATCAGCCACTTGTGGCCGCTCGCGGCATAGGCGTGGCACCCGAGCTCGCGCACATTCACGCGCACGGCGCCCACCGCCTGCGCGCCGTCCACGACGCACAGCACCCCACGCGACCGGGCCAGGGCCGACAGCTCGGCGATCGGCATCCGGACGCCGGTCGAGGAGAGCACGTGACTCACGCTGATGACGCGCGTGCCGGTGCGTATCCCCTGTGCCATGGCACTCACGAGTGCCTCCCCGCTGAACTCGCCGCGCGGGATGGGGACGACGTCGAGCTGCACCCCCTCG
>JANLSF010000218.1:0-4264 GCA_031362285.1 Gemmatimonadota bacterium
GCAAGACGCTGAGCGGCTGGCACAAGAACCCGCAGAAAATCGGCCACGGCACCGGCGGCCAGTGGACCGTCGAGGACGGCGCGATCGTCGGCCAACAAGATCCGCCCGGCAGCGGCAACGGCGGCATCCTGCTCACCGACGAGAAGTTCGGCAACTTCGACCTGCGGCTCGAACTCAAGCCCGATTGGGGCGTCTGCTCCGGCCTGTTCGTTCGCAGCACCGACAAGGGACAGACGTGGACGTCGCTCGGCGACCGCACCACGGGGACTGATCGCCGCTCGCTGGCGATCATGGGACAGCCCGCCGCCGACACCACGCTCTCCCTCGATGACGGCGTGAGCTACTGGCCCACGATCTCGGCGCTGGCCGAGTCGCCGAAGCGGAAGGGCGTGCTCTGGGTGGGCACCGACGACGGCAACCTGCAGCGCTCGCTCGACGGGGGACGCACGTTCACCAACCTGGCCGACAAGCTGCCCGGACTGCCCAAGGGCACCTGGATCGCGTCGGTCGTGCCCTCGCGCCACGACGGCAAGCGGGTGTATGTCGCGGCCGACGGCCACCAGGCCAACGACTTTGCCAACTACCTGTGGGTGTCCGACGACGACGGGGTCACCTTCCGCTCGATCACGAGCGACCTCCCCCCGGCGCGCGTGATCCACGCCCTCGTCGAAGGGCTCGCCAATCCCGACCTGCTGTTCGTGGGCACCGAGTTCGGGCTCTTCGTCTCGCTCGATCGCGGCGCGCACTGGACGTCGCTCCGTAACAACATGCCGAACGTGCCCATCAACGACATCGCCATCCAGCCGCGCGAGCGCGACCTCGTGCTGGCCACGCATGGACGCGGCGTCTGGATCCTCGACGACGTGGCCCCGCTCAAGGATCTCACGGCGGAGGTGCGCGGCCGGTCACTGCACCTGTTCGCACCGCGCGAGGCCGAGATGAAGCGCCTCGCCAATGAAAAGCCGCACACCGGCGACATGTACTTCCGCGGCGAGAATCCGGTGAACGGGGCGATCATCACCTACTGGCTGAAGGATGCCGTGGATGCGGCGTCGGTGACGGTCACCGTGCGCGAGGCGGCGGGGGGCGGGGTCGTGGCCACCCTCAAGTCCACCGGAAGCGCCGGGCTCAATCGCGTCAGCTGGAACCTGCGCCATCCCGACCTCCCCGGCCCCGCCGCGCAGGGCGACGACGACGAGGGGCCGAGCGCGCCCCGCGGCCACTGGGTGCTGCCGGGGAAGTACCTGGTGCGCGTGGAGGCTGCCGGCCTCTCCACGGAACAACCGCTCACGGTGGTGGACGACCGCCGGCTGACCGTGACGCCCGCCACGCGGGCCGACTGGCACCGCACCATGCGCCAGCTGGCGGCGCTCTACCTGGGCGCCGACTCCCTCGCGAATGCCGCCGCGGCCCGCGAGAAGGGGAGCGAGCTCGCACTCACGGCCGCCGAGCTCCGCGCGCGCATCGGCACGCTCTACCGCAACGTGCTGCGCGTGACGGCGCCGGCCACGGCCGATCAACGCGCGCAGCAGCGGTACTTCGCCGCGAAACGTGACGCCGTGCGGGCGATGCTCAAGTGACGCCACGGGGCGCCGCCGCCGGCGCGACTACCATTTGTCCCACCCGAGGGCCATGATTCCACGATGATCAGTGCCGACGCCGCCCTCCTGTTCCGCCGCGCCTTCGGCGACGACCCCGATGTCGTGGCGTCGGCGCCGGGACGGGCGAACCTGATCGGCGAGCACGTGGATTATGTGGGGGGACCGGTGCTGCCGTTTGCGCTCCAGATGCGCACCGGCGTCGCGGTTCGGCTCCGGAGTTCCGGCGCGAGTCGCGCGGTCAGCCTCCAGGACGGCGGCGTCGCGCGCCCCTTCGACCCGCACCTCAAGGCCCGGTCCGGCAACTGGACCGACTATGTCGCCGGCATCACGCGGGCGCTCGAGGTCAACGGCGTGCCCATTGGCGCGATCGAGGTCGCCGTCGCGAGCGACGTGCCCGTGGGCTCGGGCCTCTCGTCGTCGGCGGCGCTCACCGTGGCCGCGGCGTCGGCCATCTCCACCGCCACCGAGCAACCGACCCAGCCGACGGCCATCGCTGGACTGGCCCTCCGCGCCGAGCGCGAGTTCGTCGGGGTGCCCTGCGGCATGATGGATCCGTGGATCTCGGCGCTCGGGAAGGAGGGGCATGCGCTGCATCTCGAGTGCGCGACCGGCGCGTGCACGCAGGTGCCGTTCGGTGACGGCGTGTTGTTGATGCACAGCGGCAGCGCCCGGGCCCTGGGCGACTCGCCGTACGCCGATCGCGTGGCGGACTGCGCCGAGGCGCTCATCGGGGTGCGCCAGCTCGTGCCGCGCCTCACGATGCTGGCCGAGGCGACGGAGGCGGAGGTGCGCGCCGCGCCCATGGGGGAGCGCGCACGCCGCCGCGCGCTCCACGTGGTGACAGAGTCGGCGCGGGTGCGCGCCGCCGTGGCCGTGCTGGCCGCCGGCGAGCGCTTCCCCGGCGAACTGCTCGACGCATCGCACGCCTCGCTCCGCGACCTGTTCGAGTGCTCCACCCCCGACCTCGACTGGCTGGCCGCGACGGCGCGCACCATGGACGGCGTGCGCGGTGCGCGGCTCACGGGCGCCGGCTGGGCGGCTGCGTCCTCGTGCTCGGCGACCGCGATGCGCTCGTGGGCGTCGCCACGCGACTCGCCCGCGACTTCGAACGGCACGCCGGCCGCGTGCCTCACAGCTGGATCACGCGCGCCTCGGCCGGCGCCGCCATCGACCTCACGCATGTCGGGAACCGGCATTAGGCAGCGGCTCACCGCGTCGTCGCTGCTCGAGCGACGGCAGGAGGTGACGCGCGCGCTCATTCCGTGCGGCGGCCGCGGGACGCGCATGCGCGGCATCACCGGCGGCGCGCCCAAGGAACTGCTCGAGGTCGCGGGGGTCTCGGCGCTGGAGCACGTGCTGCGGGAGTGCGCCTCGAGCCTCATCACCCACGCGATGGTGCTGGTGGCGCCCGGCAAGGAGGCGATCGCCTTCAAGGTGGCACGCCTCGCCGGCATGCAGGGCTTCCCGAAGGAGATCACCCTCCTGGAACAGCCGGAGGCGCTCGGGCTGGCGGATGCCGTGGGGCGGGGTCGCGACGCGGCCCACGCGGAGCCGCTCGCGGTGGTGCTGCCCTCGGCGCTGTACCGGGGCGACCGGCCGGCCATTGCGCAGCTGATCAGCCACTATCGCACCTCGCTCAGCACGGTGGTGGGGCTCGTGGAAGCCCGGGCGGGGATCGCGGCCACGCGGCTCGCCGTGCCCGTGGTGGAAGGGACGCTCGATGGCGACGACGTGCAGCTCTCGCGTCTTCCCGACGCCGGCGTCGTGGGTGCCCCGGTGACCGCCGGCGCCATGGCGTTCACCTTCGGCGGCCGGTACGTCCTCTCGCCCGACGCCTTCGTCGCGCTCGACGCGACGCTCCGGTCGGCCACGCCGGGGACCGAAACCGACCTGCTGCCGGTGCTGCAGCGATTGCTCCTGCGCGGCCAACTCGCCGGCAAGATGATTCGCGGACGATACTGCGACCTGTCGGTGCCGGCCGGGCTCGACGACGCGAAGGTCGCGTTCGCCCTGGGGTAGGACGCCCAATCCTCCCGATCACCGGAAACAAGCGGGGATCGGGCAGCCGATCCCGCTACTTCCCGGTCACCTCGATCGTGCGCTCGCTGCGGAGCGCATACGGCTGCCCCTTGAGCTCCACTTCGATCTCGAGTCGCCAGATCCCCTTCGCGAGCGTCGAGATGTCGAGCTTCACGGCGCGGAACGCGCGGTTGACGCCCGGCGTGGTCTGGTCGCCGATACGCATCGACACCGGCTCCGTGCCCCGCATCAGGTTGAGTCGCCGCGCCTGCCGCTCGAAGAAGCCCGGCTCGTCGTTCTCGGGCACTACCGTGATCGTGATGGTGGCCTGCTCGCCGGCAGCGTCCACGCCGTAGAGCTCCCAGTACATCCCCAGCTTGTCGGAGGCGCGCACCTTGAGCGTCCCGAGGGCGCGGCTGGCGGCCTCATCCAGCGACGCCGGTGCCTCGAGGCTCGCGTCGTAGAGCAGCAGGTCGGAGAGGGTGACGCGTGAGCCCACCGCGAGCGGCGGCTGCAAGCCGTACCGCGACCGCGCCGCCCACGACTTGGCGTCGTTGCGCACCTCGGCCGAGAGCAGCACGCCGCCCCAGCGGGTGCGGGCCATCAAGTGGCCACGGGGTTCGGTCGCGGTGGTGCGCGCGACC
>JANLSF010000231.1:0-3208 GCA_031362285.1 Gemmatimonadota bacterium
GGCTACGTGCGCGCGAAGGTGATCGACTCGAACGGACAGGTGGCCTGGACGCAACCCGTGATGGTGCCCTCACCCAGGCGTTGAATCCGCTCCCCCCGCTCCAGACGGCAAAGGCCGTGCGGCAGAAGTGCACCGCACGGCCTTTGTCGTTCGCGCCCCCCCGGGCGCCACCCATCGTCTTGCTGCGGCAGCTGCGTGCTACGCCTTCTGCTTGCGGCGACGGCGGCCGACGAAGCCCACGCCCATCAGGCCGGTCGCCATGAGCGCCATCGAAGCGGGTTCCGGCACCGTGCTCATGAACTCCTGTGTGCCGCCGGAGAGCGGATTCCAGCTCCCCCCGGTTCCCGCGCCCACCATGTCCTGGTCGGAGAGGACGATGAACCGGTCCCAGTAGGCGGAGTTGTTCGCGTCGATCTGCGACTCGGCGGCGACCGAGGCCGTCATCCAGGCCGCCGCGGCATTCCACACCGTCTGGTCGCCGTAGGCCGTGTTGAGACCCGGACCCACCGGCACGTTGTCGACCTTGGCGCTGGTGAAGGTGCGCCAGATGGCCGTGTGGATGGCCTTCACGGCGAACGATCCGTTGGCATTGCCCGCGAACTGATCCGAGAGCCAGGCGGCGCGCTTGTAGCGCGAATACCAGTCGCTGTAGCCACCCCACCGGAGCAGCGAACGATCCATGGTCGCGGCGAGCGTCTGCTTCCAGGCCTCGTACTGCTGGCCGTAGCGCACGTCGTTGAGCAGGTCCACGCAGACGATGTCGATGGTGTTGCCACCGACATAGCCACCGTTGTTCATGATCGTGCCACCTTCCTTCGCGGTGTACACGCCACCCCACACGCTGCCGATCACCGCGCTCGGCGAGCCGATGCCGATGAACTTCATGTCGGTCGCGGTCGCCTGCGCTTGCGCCGCGCCGGCAGCGAGCGTGAGGGCGAGACCAGCGACTGCGGAGCGGAGGAAACGCATGAGGAGTTGGGTGGAGGTGATGACAGCAGCTTCGTGATCCACGCATTCGTTCGGCGGACACCCCCCTCCAAAGCAGCAATCAGGCCACGCTGGGAATTAGGTGTGTGATCTACGTCATGTGGTCGCCGAAAGTCGTTGCAGGACAACGACTTGCAAGTGCGACAGATCGTGGTGATGTCTCAAGACTGCACAGTGCGCGTATGTCAGGCGAACGAGATTCTGCCAGCCGCATGACACCATCTGTTGCGCAGGCCCCACACGGCTGTTCGGTTGTCACAGCAACCGCGGCGCGAAATGGTCGTCACCAGCCAACGAGGATTCCCGCATGAGCGTGGTCACCCGCTACCTCCTGATTCTCGCCCTGTTCGCGACCCTCGACGCCGCCTGGTTGCTGGGGGTCGGCGCCAGCTTCAATCGCGCACAGTTCGGTCACCTGATGCGTGCCGACACGGTCTGGTCGGCGGCGGTGGCCTTCTACCTCATCTATGGCGTGGCGGTCCTGGCCCTGGCGGTGGCTCCCGCGCTCCCGAACGGCCGCATGCGCGACGCCGCGTGGCGCGGCGCGCTGCTGGGACTCTCCGCCTACGGCGCGTTCGACCTGACGAGCCTGGCGATGTTCAAGGACTTCCCCCTGCCCGGGGCCCTGGTCGACATGGCGTGGGGCACCAGCGTGACGGCCGCCGTGAGTGCGCTCGCCGCTCGCCCCAGGGGCGGGGCGCCAGCCGCGAACGCGTAGGCGGCGCCGACGGGGCGGCTACTGCAACGACAGGCGGAGCACGTCCATGTACGTGCGGCATGGCATCGCGGCGCACGCCTGCAGCGTCTCGCGGATCGAACTCACGAGCTGGATGGAACGGCCGCTCTGCGGCGCAAATGGCCCTGCCCCGTTGTCCATGAAGCGGCCGCCCAGCGACCAGGACCGGATGAAGGTGCTGGTGGCATCGATCGGAAAGGTGGCCACGTTGGCGTAGAACCGTTCGGCGTCACCCGGCGACTGGAACAGGTACTGCTCCACGTTGCTGAGGTAGAAGGTGGTCACGAGCGCGCCGTGGTCACGGGCGTACTGCCCCACCGCGCGCAGGGCCCTGCCGCCGGAAAAGTTGCCGGTGAGGGGCACGATCAGGTTCCGCTCCTGCAGCGCCTTGAGCGCCTGGAAGTTGGCCTCGCTTGCGAGGTAGCTGTGGTTCCGGGCGTCGCCGTCCGTCCCGGCCACCATGAGGAGCCAGGTGGGCATGCCGAAGGGCCCGCCGCCGAAGCCGAATCGGCCCGGGTTGGCACATGGGGACGCATGGTTGTACGTGAGGTCCGGGCCTTCGGTGTAGAACGCGCCGTACACGCAGCCGAGCGAGACCTGCTCGCTGTCGCTGAGGGCGAAGCGGTGAATGCGCATGAGCCGATCGGTGACGGCGGCGAGCGTGCGCCGATAGCGCCCGCTGTCGGCGGGCGCCGAGACGACGGCGCGCACGAGGGGTGCGAGTTCCGGTGGTGCCGTGGCCGCGTCAATCGGGCGTCGCGAGAAGAGCAGCGAGAGGAACTCCGCGCGCGTGGCCGACATCTCGACGAGCGCCTTGTACAGCAGGTGCTGCATGGCGTTCTGGTGCCGGATGTCCACGATGAACGCGATGGACGGCTTGAGGGCGAGGATGTACGTGAAGTTCTGGTCGGGGGCGACGCCCACGTACACGCCACCCGGCGCGACCGTCGCCGCGAGGTTGGGAATCGGCCACTGCAGCGACGTCTCATTGGAGACGAAGTTCTCCGAGCGGAAGGTGCCCCATGGCTCGGAGTACTCGTTCATGAGGCGCCAGAAGGTGCTGTCCGCGAGACGCTCGGGGATGCGCGAGGCGCCGGCCTGGGACCGTGCCTGCGGCGCGCACAGCACGACGAGCATCCCCGCGAGCGCCGCGAGGTGCAGCCGCGGCGTTCGCCAGGCGGAACGGGGCTGCGCACGCGGCTCGGTGCCACGCGGGGGGTGGCGGCTGAGCGCGGAAGTCGGCAGGAGGCCAGGCACGGGAGGTGGCATGACGGTTCGATGGCGGGGCGACCCTCCAACTTCGGCACCGCGCGCTTGCGGCGGAAGGCGGAGCATCCCGGGGGCAAGAAGAAACGCGGCGGCACCCCCGGGGGTCGGCGGGTGAGGGTCGCGCACGAACCGGCGGGGCGCCGTGTTTCGGCGCGCGTCGCCGCGGCCGGCGCGGGGTAAACGCTCACCATGTAACGCGGCGTGCTCTTTTGCTCG
>JANLSF010000248.1:0-2522 GCA_031362285.1 Gemmatimonadota bacterium
AGCACGAGCCGACTGCCGTGGCGCTCCCGCAGCGCGCCCCAGCCCATGCCGTTCAGCATGCTGCCGTTGATCACCACCGGCCGCGTGAGCCGCGCGTCGTTCCGCACGAGGTCGCGCCCGTACCACACGGCGCCCGACTCCACCGCCACCACGTCGGCGTCGAAGCTCGAGACGTACGCCGAGGCCTCGGCGAACGGCCCCGCAAACCGCTCGACCTGCACGAGTCGAACGGGCACGAGCACGGCCGCGAGCGCGAAGCCCGCCAGCGCGACCCTGCGTGCCGGCCGCGCGCCGAGCACCTCCGCCATCCAGGGGGCCGCCGCCGCGGCCAGCAGCGCCATGCTGCCGAGCACGCCGTAGATGTAGCGATATCCCCAGCCGTGCCCCTGCGAACTGCCGTAGAGCACGTAGAACAGGAAGGTGAGCATCACGCCGCGGGCGAGGTCCTTCTCGGTGTCCACGAGCCGCCGCTCGCCCACGAAGGCGAGCACGATCAGCACGGCGACGATCGGGGCTTGCCAGCTGAACATCAACACGAGGTTCATCCCGGCCAGGCGCCACCCTTCGATTCCCGGAATCGTGAACAGCGACAACAGGCCGCCCCCCTGCCCCGGCTCACCGCCACGCTCCATGCGCAGCCACGAGAGCCAGGCGGCCGCGAAGGCCAGGTAGATCACCGTGGTGAGCGCGAACCGGGCGTACTCGCGTCGCTGCAGCCAGCGCCAGAAGAAGGGCAGCGCGTAGAGCGCATGCGGAAACGGATTGTGCAGGCCGAGGGCGAGCCCGCCGAGCAGGGCCGCCGCGAGGATGCTCGGCCGGTCGTCGCGCAGCACGAGCCAGGTCCAGGCGAGGTTGGCGAGCAGATGCGCCGGCATGGTGTACTGCGAGCCGGAGGTCACGAGGAACTGCGACGAGGTGACGAGGGCCAGCGCGGCGATCGTGGACGCGGAGGCCTCCGCAGGGCGCAGGCGACGGGCCAGCGCGGCCACGAGCAGCACGCTGGCGCCGGCACAGAGGGGATTGAGCCAGGCGTCCAGATGCAGCAACTGGAAGACGGCGCGCACGAGCGCGTACACCGGGATGTACCCCGAGTACCACGAGAGGTCGGCTCCCCGCCAGACGACGAACACCGGCTTGATCGCCGGGACGAAGGCGATCCACTCCTCGCGCACGGGCTGGAAGATGCGGCCGGTGGCCAGGATGCCGGCCTCGAACCCGGTGTTGAATTCGTCCATCGACAGGGGGAAGCCGTGCAGGACGACGCGCTGCACCGCCCAGGCGACGATCACCACGGCGAGCGCCAGCGCGACTTCGAGGCGCTTCGGGACGACCGGAAACCAGGCGGTCCCGGGCGTCGCGGCTTCCACTCCGGTGCCAGCCGCCGACTGGGCGCGCCGCGCCAGAAGGAGGGCGAACAGGGCGAGCACCGCGACGGGGAGCGGCTCGAGCGTGCCGAACAGGTGGAAGTAGGCGTTGAGCGACGAGCGATGCGGCCCCACGAGCCCCTCGCTCGTGATGTTCCAGACGGCCCAGCCGCCGAAGGCGGCCACCACCGCCACGGCCGCGGCGGCGCGGAAGAGCGCCCGCATCCCGATGGGTGGGTTCATGCGGGCGCGATCACGTGGATGCGTTCATGGCGCATCGGCGGCCTTCGGGCCCCGCTCCTCGTGATACTCCTCCTCGAGGTTCACGTCCCAGAGGTTGGAGTCGTCGGTGCGCCCCTCCACGAGGTTGTCCACGGCGAGCATCGCGGTGAGCATGCTGTGGTCCTGGTTGTTGTAGCGATCCATGCCGTTGCGACCCACCAGGAAGAGGTTGGGCACCGACGTGACCCACTGCTGGACGACCCCCAGCTCGGGGTAGGTGCCGAAGTAGGCCGGGTACGCCTTGGGCATGCGCAGCACGCACCCGTCGATGACGTCGACCGCGCGCGCGAAGCCGATCTTCTCCATCTCGCGGATCCCGTGCTGCACGAGGTCGGCATCCGGCATGTTCCAGAGCCGGTCGCCCTCGGCGACGAAATACTCGAGCCCGATCCAGATCGTGTTGGCGCGGTCGGCCACCATGTACGGGCTCCAGTTGTTGAACACCTGGATGCGCCCCACGTCCACGCCCGCGTCCTGCACGTAGATCCAGTTGTCGGGGACGTCGGTGGCGGGTGCCGCGCCCTGTTCGCGCACGTGCAGCGCCCGGAGCAGCAGTCCGACCGTCACGAAGTCCCGGTACTGGAGGCCGTCGGCGACGCGCTGCACCTCGAGCGGCGGGCGCGGCGAGGCGATCGCCGAGAGCTCGCGCACGGGCATCGTGGAGAAGAAGACATCGCACGCGATCTCGCGGCGTGCGCCGGTCGCGTCCTCGACCGTGGCCGACACCACCTGGCCGCCTTCCATCTTCACGCCCACCACGCGCGTGCGCATGTGGAGCTCGCCACCGCACGCCGTCACCGCCTGGGCGACCGTCTCCCACATCTGGCCGGGCCCCAGCTTGGGGTACCAGAAGCGCGTGATGAGCGAGGTCTCGCG
>JANLSF010000250.1:0-2637 GCA_031362285.1 Gemmatimonadota bacterium
GTGTACACCGGCCAATACCCCCGCGGACGTCGTTCAGACTCAAGGTCCATCAACCCCGCATCGTTCGTCGCGTGCAACTCCGCGTACGGCCGCGCGCGCCACTGCGTATTTCGCTCAAGCCGCTCACCCGTTTCGGGGGAAGCCGATCAGCTCTTTCGCTCCAAGCCGATCGGGGATGAGGGGAGAGACACGAGATCAGTTAGTCCGTCGTGGTGGTCGTGGTGGAATCCGCTGGCGTGAGCTTGCGGAGTGAGCCGCCGGTCAGGGTGATGCGATGCGCGTGGTGGACGAGCCGGTCGAGGATGGCGTCGCCAAACGTGGCGTCCCCGACGAGCTCGTGCCAGTGGTCGACGGGGACTTGGCTGGTGACGAGGGTGGCGCGGCGACCGCTCCGATCTTCAATGACTTCCAGCAGATCACGGCGTTCCCGGTCGCCGAGCGGGGCGAGTCCCCAATCGTCGAGGATGAGGAGATCGGTCTTGGCGAGCTGGTGCAGGAATCGCGTGTACGAGCCGTCGCCACGTGTCATCGCGAGATCGCCGAGGAGCCGGGGCAGGCGGACGTAGCGGACGGAGTGCCCTTGCCGGCACGCGCTATGACCGAGGGCGCAGGCGAGCCACGTCTTCCCGGTGCCCGTGGGTCCGACGAGGAGGACGACTTCGTGGTGGCGGAGCCAGTCCCCTCCGGCGAGGCGGAGGACGACGCTCCGATCGAGACCACGCTTGGCGCGGAAGTTGATATCCTCCACGCACGCCGCGATCCGGAAGCGCGCGATCTGGAGCAGCCGCGTCAGGCGGCGGTCGTCGCGCGCGAGCCGCTCGCGCTCGAGGAGGAGAGCGAAGCGCTCGTCGAAGTCGAGACTCGCGAGGTCCGGGACGCCGCGTTGTTCTTCCAGGGCGTGTGCCATGCCGGTGAGGCGGAGCGTATGAAGGAGGTCGAGGGTCTGTTGCATCAGCATGAGAAGGGATCTCCAGGCGGGTCGGGGAAAAGCGGGAGCTCGGGGGACAGGTCGGGCGTGCGGTAGTAGTCCGGCCCGCGGATGTTGGCATGCCGGGCCGGGAGGCGAAGCGGCGCCGGCTCCTCGGGGGCGATCTGGTCGAGACCGGCGGTCAGGATCCGCTTCACGGACTGATAGCTCGTGGCGCCGGTGGCCAGGGCCCGGGCGCACGCGGCCTCCAGCCGCCCCTCGGCGTAGCGTTTCCGAAGCGAAAAGAGCCCGAGACAGGCACGATAGCCTTGCTCCGGATGTGGCCAGCGGTCGAGGAGCTGCTGGACGAGCGCACCGGTGGCGATGCCGATGCTCGTGCCCCACTGCACCAGGCGGGAGGGCGTCCACTCCAGGTGCGCCTGGTGCGACTTGGGGCGGTGCGCCGGGTCCGTCGTGAAGCGCCCGGCGTGGGAGCTCCGCGGATGCACGGCGACACGCCGCCCCTGGTGCAGCACCTCGAGCATCGTCGCGGTGAGCCGGATGCGGACCGTGGCGCGCACCAGCGTATAGGGCACACTGTAGCAGTGGCCGTGGACGGCGATGTGATAGTCGATGTTCACCTTCGCCGTGCGCCATTCGGCGATCTCGTATCGCGAGGAGGGCAGCGGGCGCAGCGCCGGACGATCCAGCGACTCGAAGAGCGACCGGCGCGTGCCGGCGAGTTTTTGGAAGGGGCGATCGTTCGCCGCGGCCCGCAGCCCGGCGATCGCGCGGTTGAGATCGGCGAGCGACGTGAAGGTGTGATGCCGGAGCGGGGCCAAGATCCAGCGCTCGGCGACCTGCACGCCCGTTTCGACTTTCGCTTTGTCGCGCGGGCGCATGACGCGCGTGGGGAGGATCACGGTCCCGTAATGGGTGGCGAAGTCCAGGTAGGTGGCATTCACCGTGGGCTCGTAGAACGAGGCGTGGGTGACGCCGCTGCGCAGGTTATCCGGGACGATCAGCGCGGTGACGCCCCCGAAGTCCTCCAGCATCCGGACATGCGAGGCGATCCAGTCGGGGAGGGTCTGCGTCCAGGTCGCCTCGGCGAAGAAATAGTTGCTCGCGCCCAAGACGCCGACGAAGAGCTGCGCCGCCCGGATCTCGCCCGTCGCCACATCGACCACATCGATGGTCGGCCCCGCGTAGTCCACGAAGGTGCGCTCGCCCGCCTTGTGCTCTTGCCGGAGCACGGGGTCGATCTGCGCCCTCCACGTCTTGTAGTGGCGGCAGAACTGCGTGTACTGATAGGCGTCCCCCGCGCCCTGCTTGTACTCCTGCCAGAGCAGTTGCAGCGTCACCCCCTTCCGCCGCAGCTCACGATGCACGGCGGGCCACTCGGGGAGCGGGCGTTGGTCGGCCGGCGGGATCACGGCGCGGGTGAAGAGCCGAGCCTCGAGCGCCGCCTCGTCCATCTCCGGCGGGAGCGGCCACGAGAGCCCGCTCTCCTGAAAGCGGCGCAGGTAGTCGCCCGTCGTCGTCTGACCCAGGCCGAGACTCACCGCGATCTCGCGCTGGCTCCGACCCGCCTCTCGGGCGAGCCGTAACACCTCGAAAACCTTCCGCATGGATACCCTCTCAGCAGCCACAGCCTCGCTCCGGAAAAAGTCTCCGGAAGGATCGCTGGCTACGGGTGGGATCCCGCGGCCCTCAACTCATCCTGCGGCTCC
>JANLSF010000615.1:0-1632 GCA_031362285.1 Gemmatimonadota bacterium
CCTCACGCTCCCGGTCGACCCGTTCATCGCGCGATTCCTTCAGCACGTGCTCCCGCGCGGCTTTACCAAGGTGCGCTACTACGGCCTCCTGAGTCCCACCGGCCGCACGGGGCTCGAGCGCGCCAGACATCTCCTGACGCGTCACGCGGCGCTTGACGCGCGCCCCACGGCGGCCACCCGGGCCGCGACCACGCTCGCGCTCCTCGTCACCATCCCCGAGCCTCGCGCCTGCTCGGTCTGCGGCCACCGCGCGCTGCGCTTCGTCGAGCGCTGGAGCCGATCGAGGGCCCCGCCATGGTGACACGCTCCCGACCTCCTCTCTCCCGAGTTTGTCTCAGTGGCCCCGTATCAGGCGCGGTTGCCCAGCCGGGCTGCATTCGCCGCTGCCGAATGGTCGATCGGAACCCCCTACCGGTCGGTCGGGGGATCCCGCCGACGGCGTCCACCGGACCTTTCGTGACACCGTCGCGCTCGCCGCGCCATCCGCCGCGCCTCACGACCGGTCCCGGCGGGTCCTCCAGAGCCGCCCCGCTCCATTAAAAGCCCAAGAGGCGCGCCGCTCGGCCCCTCGCTCCGGCGGATCGAGTTCAACACCAGATTTTGCCGCGGCTTCGCGCGGCAAGAATCTTTACTCCGTTATACCCCCGCTCCGATGCCGGCTGCCCGCCTCAGACGCGGGACGAACCCGAGCTACGCGGCCGCGAGCTTCCGGACCTTCAGGCGCTTCCGCGATTGCTCGGCGTGCCAGAGATCGTGTTGCATCTGCAAGCGTAGCCAGCTCTCCGCGGTCGTGCTGAACGCAATGGACAGGCGGATCGCCATCTCGGGGCTAATGCCAGCTCGTCCATTCAGAATCGAGGACAGGGTATTGCGACTCACACCCAGCGACACGGCTGCCTCCGTGACGCTGAGACTCAACGGCACGAGGCAAATCGCACGGAGAATCTCGCCCGGGTGGGGCGGGCTGTGCATGCGCAGCGGCTTCATCAGTGATAATCCTCGTAGTTGACGTCCGTGGCATCGGGGCCTTCGAATCGAAAGGTCACTCGCCAGTTGCCGCTGACCCGAACCGCCCAGGTGCCCCGGCGATCCCCCTTCAGCGGATGGAGCTGGTAACCAGGAAGCCCCATCTCACCCGGCTGCTCAGCAATGCTGAGACTCGCGAGAATCAGTCGCAGGCGTTTGGCGTGCTCGGCCTGGATGCCAGCGGTGGTCCCGCGACAGAAGAAGCGCTCCAAGCCCTTGTGCCTGAACCCCGTGATCGCCATGCCAAAGTGTAATGTGTCACGTGGCAGATGGCAACTGCGCAGCAGCCACGTGGTCGGACCTGGTGGGAGCCGTAATTGTGGGTATAACGCCAATGTTCAGCCGCAAGGCAAGTCAACAAAAGGCGTGCACAGCACGCTTCCATAGCTGCCTTGTCGGTCTGCAACATTTTGTTAGGCGGTGCTGCGGGTGGGCTCGCGTTGGCTGGGACGCATCGGCTGCCGGCGCCCGAGTTCTGTGCTCGGATTCGCCCGGCCGCGTTCCGGCGAGATCCTTTTCGACGGCGCGTCCATCGGGGACCTCGCGCCGTTCCGGATCGCCCGCCTTGGGCTCGCCTATGTCCCCGAAGGCCGCGGCATATTCCCG
>JANLSF010000258.1:0-1939 GCA_031362285.1 Gemmatimonadota bacterium
GCGCTCGCCGTCGCCACCCCGGCGAGTGCCGCGGTGCCACCCACCGAGGCCAGCGTGGCGCTTGACGCCGCGCTGGCCGCCCGACTGAAGGACGGCTGATGCGCCTCCGTGCGACGCTCGTTGCCGCGATCGTGACCGCCACCGTCGCGGCACCATCGCCCGCAACCGCCCAAGGGCCCGACACCGAAGTGTGGGTCGCGTCGCTCGACGTGCGGAACAGCGCCTTCATCGTCGGCGCGCCGACCAACGCCTCGAACACGCCAGGCTACGACAACCACCCGTGGTGGGACCAGGGCGGGCGCGCGCTCCTGTTCGTCTCGGGTCGTGATGGAAGGCAGTTCGACGTGTACCGCAATCCGCTCGACGGGACCCCCACGAAGCGCCGCTCGCGCGAGCCGGAGAACGAGTACTCCCCGAAGCCGGCCGCCAACGGCTCCATCACGGTGCTGCGCGAGGAAGCGGGGCTCGGCACCCGTCTCTGGCTCTACGGACCCGACGGCGCGCCCGAGAAGCTGGTGGCCAACGCCGACCACCTGGGCTACTACGCCTTCGTCGACGCGAACACGATCGCGTTCTACGTCAACGAACCGTCGCGCGGTTTCCTCATCGAGGACGTGCGCACGCATGCCATCACGCGCGTCGGCGAGAAGATCTGGGCGCAGCCGGTGCCCGTGCCGGGCGCCCGTGCCGTGACGGTGATCCGCGAGGACACGGCGGGGGTGCGCTGGCTCGAACGGTACGACATCGACGCCCGGCGCTATACCCGCCTCGTGAAGAGCCGAGCGAACGTCGGCTGGCATCAGGCGGCACCCGGCGGCCTCATCCTCGAAGTCGGCGGCAACACCATCTGGGCCTTCGACCCCGGGCGTGACACCGCCTGGCGGGCCGTGGCGACCTTTCCCCATCCCGAACTGCAGGGGCTCGCGCGCGTGGCCATCAATCCCCAAGGCGACCGGATCGCCATCGTCTCCACCCCGTCCGACTCGACCGCGATCCGCAACGCCCGCACCCTCTCCAACGACGCCATCGCTCGGCGCGACAGCGCCGCCTTCGCCGCCTCGCTCCGGTCGGACATGCGGATCACGACGAGCACCGGCACGCACCGCGACAGCCGCGCCGCGTACGTGGGCGACATGGCGGAAGGGTGGACGGCCGATCCCTCCATGAGCTACGTGCGCACCCCCGACCGCGTCGACATCGCCGCCGACGGGGCCCGCGCGGCCGAGTCGGGCCACTGGGTGGGCACCAGCACGATGGGCGGCGCCGCCTCGACGTTCGGCGGCAGCTACCTCGCGCACTGGGTGAAAGGGACCGGAGGGTGGCAGCTCATCGCCGAGCTGTTCGTGCAGCTGCACTGCACCGGACCGCGCTGCGCCAACCGGTAGGGCGTTCAGCCAGGACGGACCGCCGGCGTCACGTCTTGATCGACGTCGGCAGCGCCGCGTAGTCCGTCGTGCGGGGCAGTGCGCGCATCCCCTCGAGCAGTGCGCTTGGCGGCGTCACCAGCTTCCGGTGCACGAGGTCGAGCCAGCCGCCGAGCGAGTCCACGGTGGCGACCACGTGCGCGTCGCTCCGCAGGAACGAGTTGCGCAGCGCCCACCGCGACCCGTCGGCCGAGAGCCCGGCGACTTCGAGCGTGATCGAGATCGCCTCATGCAGCCGCAATTCGCGGTGGTAGTCGAGCGTGTCGCGCCGCACCACCGGCCCGATCCCGAGCCGCGCAAAGTCGGTCGACATGATGGCGCCGGCGGTTCCCTCGCCGTAAGAACGCAGCCGCAGGATATTCCGCCGCACTTCCGGCGGAAGCAACGGCAAGAGTTCCTCCACAACCACCGGTTCGACATCTGCCAGCAGATCGACTCGATCGTCGGAAGCCAGTTCGACGATCAAGGTCGCAATGTCATTGCGGGGCTGGGTTTGAAAGACTTCGACCTGTTTT
>JANLSF010000286.1:0-1955 GCA_031362285.1 Gemmatimonadota bacterium
GTGATGGGGAGGAACGCCGGACCCGGCGTGAGGCCGTACGGGTTGTAGCCCACGTCCACGCGAAAGAGCCCGAAGGCCGTGGCGAGCCGCACCCCCAGTCCCGGCGTCACGCGAATGGCGTCGAGCTGGAACAGATCGGAGCCGGAGCGCTTCATCTGCCCGGCATCCACGAAGGCGGCGATCGAGATCGGTCCGAGGATGCGCGGCGCGCGCACGCGCAACTCGAGATTGGCCACGAAGATCGCCTCGCCCCCCACCGGCGAGAGCCGACGCACCGCCTGGGCCGGCTTGGCCACGAGCTGCGCCGTGTTGGTCAGCGGGTCGATGGCCACGGTATCGGCGCCGCTCATGACGTACAGCACGTCGCCCAGCTGGTTCTGCCCGTAGCCGCGCACCGAGTTCTGTCCACCGAGGAAGAACCGTTCCTGCAGGGGGATCGCGTCGGCGGTGCCGGCGCTGGAGGAGAGGCGACTGATGGCCCCGAACTGGATGTGGGCCGCCAGGGTCACGCTCGGCGAGAGCGGGCGGAACAGGGTCGCGTCGGCCTGCCAGCGGTTGAAGACACCGGTGGCGCCGGCAAGGTCGGCGATGCCGATCCGGTTCTCGAGCCGGACGCGCGCCCCGATGAGCGGATCGACGCGCCCGCCGGTGAAGTCCCACGCCGTCCCGTAGGAGAGCGTGGCCAGTGAGCCTCCCTTCTGTCGGCGCGCCGCCTCGTCCGCGGTGCACGCCCCGAAGATCAGGCACGCCACGGCCTCGTCGGCATCGGTGCGGCCGTACTCGTACGTGAGCGCCGCAGTGCCCGTGTTGAACCGGTAGAAGGGCGCGGCCACCTGCAGGCGCAGCCCGAACGGCGTGTCGCGCCGGTAGGCGAACACCTCCGACCGGCTTTCGCTGTAGAGCGTGACCTGCGGCGTCACCTTCCGGCCGAAGAGGTCGGTGAGATAGGTGGTGACGCCCACGAAGTAGTTGAGCCGGTCGCTGAACGGATCGTCGCGGACCACGCTGGCACAGGCCCCGGGCAGCACGTCGAGCGGCACGCCGCGCCCGATCTTGGAGAGGCGGACGTCCACCTCCACGCGCCGCCCCTGGCCGAACACGCTGCGATCCACCCAGCGGGCCTGGGTGCGGAAGCAGTCGAGCGTGGCCCAGCCGCCGCCCATGCGCAACGAGCGCGTGGTCGACTCCGACAGGCCGACGTTGATGCGCACCGTGTCGCGCTCGGGGCCCTCGCCCAGCGCACTCGTGTCGAGGCGCACCGACTGGTACGCATCGAGCTCGTACAACTCGCGCTGGTTGCGGAGGAGCAGGCTCGGCGAGGGCGTGTCCCCCACCGCGAGCGACAGCCGGCGGCGCACCGCCGTTTCGCTCACGCGCGGCGAGGCCGCCCCCCCGAACGGGCGGATCGCCACCTCCACCGCGCCGATCACGGCCTGGCGGCCCGGCTGGTATCCCACGTCGAGCCAGACCCGGTTCCGCACCGAGTCGCGCACGAGCCGCAGCGTCGGGGGGCGCGCGCGGGCGTAGCCCCGCTCGAGCAACAGCGCCTGCACCGAGTCCACCGCGGCCAGCAACTCGGGCTCGTTGAACCCCTCGCCGGCGGCCTCGCGAAACAGCGCCTGCGCGAGCCCGCGCGCCTCCGCGATCGTGTCGATGCCCCGCACCCGGACGCTGTCGAGCACCGCGCGCGGCCCCTCGGTGATCGTGAACATGATGTCCACGCTGTTGGCCGACTGCAGCTGCACCGAGAACTCCGATGAGGCGCTGAACAACCCGTGCTGCAGGTGCAGCGCGTGGATCCGTTCGCGGTCGCGCACGAGCTCGAGCGAATCGAGGCAATGCCGGGCGCCGATGGCCAGGTGCAGCTTGCGACGCCACCAACTGGTGGGCTCGGAGGCGAGCGCCCCGCGCACCTCGCCCTCCGACGGCTCCACGGCGCCCGCGATCACGATGCG
>JANLSF010000300.1:0-2567 GCA_031362285.1 Gemmatimonadota bacterium
CGGGCTTCGTGGCGATCGGACGCGAGCGGCGCTACGAGGTCGGCGGACTGAACGCGGCGTGCGTCGCGTCGAGCCACGACTGGTGGTACTTCGGGTCCTCGATCGCCATCGCCGCCTTGGCCACCTTGAGCGGACGGAACGAGTCCATCATCACCGCCAGCTCGTTGGTGTGGGTGGCGCCGATGCTGGCCTCGGTGCGGCCCGGGTGCGGCCCGTGCGGCAGGCCGTCGGGGTGCAGCGTGATCGACCCGTACTCGATCCCCTTCCGGCTCATGAACTCGCTCGAGGCGTAGAACAGCACCTCGTCGGAGTCCACGTTGGAGTGGTTGTACGGCGCCGGGACGGCGTTCGGGTCGAAGTCGTACGGCCGCGGGCAGAAGGAGCAGATCACGAAGCCGTCGCCCTGGAAGGTCTGGTGCACCGGCGGCGGCTGGTGGATGCGACCGACGATGGGTTCGAAGTCGTGGATGTTGAACGCCCACGGATAGAAGTAGCCGTCCCACCCGACCACATCGAACGGATGGTGGTCGAGCACCAGCTCGTTCAGCGCGTCGTACTGCTTGACGAGGATCGGGAACTCCCCCATCTCGTCGCGCGGCGCGAGCACCGACGGGCGGCGGATGTCGCGCTCGGAGAACGGCGCCCCCTCGAGCAGCTGGCCGAACTCGTTGCGGTAGCGCGACGGGAAGCGGATGTGCCCGGCGCTCTCCATGACGAGGAACTTGGCCGGCCCCTTGGTGGCATCCATCCGCCACCGGTGGGTGATGTTCCGGTGGATGACGACGTAGTCGCCGGGCTGGTACGGCAGGTCGCCGAACACCGACTCGAGCGTGCCGGTGCCCTCCACCACGTAGATCACCTCGTCCGCCTGCGAGTTGCGGTAGAAGTGCGCGTCGAGCTTGTCGGGCTCCACGTACGCCATCTTGATGTCGGCGTTGAACAGGAGCGGGATCCGGTCGATCGTCGGCGAGCCGCCCTTCGTGATGCGGCTGGTGAGGAAGTGGCGATGCCGGAGCGAGGTGCCCTCGTCGGCCTCCCACTTCACGTCGGCCACCTTGCGCGCACGCTTGACCGTGGTCGGCGGGTGCGTGTGATACAGCAGGCTCGACGTGCCCACGAACCCCTCATGCCCGATCAGTTCCTCGGCGTACAACCCGCCGTCGGGACGGCGGAAGACGGTGTGCCGCTTGCGCGGCATCTGCCCGAGCGCGTGATAGATCGGCATGGCTAGAGGTTGCCCCGGAGTTCCTGCTCGCGTTCGATGCTCTCGAACAGCGCCTTGAAGTTCCCCTTGCCGAATCCCTTGGCGCCCTTCCGCTGGATGATCTCGTAGAAGAGCGTGGGACGGTCCTGCACCGGCTTGGTGAAGATCTGCAGCAGGTACCCCTCATCGTCGCGGTCCACGAGGATGCCGAGCGAGGCGAGCACGTCGAGCGGCTCGTCGATCGTGCCGATGCGCGCCTGCAGCGTCGCGTAGTACGACGTGGGGGTGTTCAGGAACTCCACGCCGCGCGCCTTGAGCTCCGTGACGGTGGCGATGATGTCGTTCGTGGCGATGGCGATGTGCTGCACGCCGGGGCCGCGGTAGAAGTCGAGGTACTCCTCGATCTGCGACTTCTTCTTCCCCGAGGCGGGCTCGTTGATCGGGAACTTGATGCGACCGTTCCCGTTGCTCATGACCTTGGACATGAGCGACGAGTACTCGGTGGAGATGTCCTTGTCGTCGAAGGTCAGCAGGTTGAAGAAGCCGAGGACGCGTTCGTAGAAGCCCACCCACGCGTTCATCTTGCCGAGCTCGACATTGCCGACGCAGTGGTCCACGTACAGGAGGCCGGTGGGCTTGACCGCCACGCGCGACTGCGCCGCTCGGAAGCCGGGCATGAAGGTGCCGCGGTAGTTCTTCCGCTCGACGATGGAGTGAATCGTGTCGCCGTAGGTGGCGATCGCGGCCATCACGATCTCGCCGTCCGGGTCGGTGAGGACCGTGGGCTCCTGCACCGAAGTGGCGCCGCGCTCCACCGCCTTGGCCCACGCATCGCGGCAGTCGTCCACCCAGAACGCCAGGTCCCGCACGCCGTCGCCATGCTTGGCAATGTGCGCGGCGATCGGTCCCTCGGGCCCGAGCGGCGATGTGAGCATGAAGCGGATCTTGTCTTGGCTGAGCAGGTAGCTGGCGCGATCGCGCACCCCGGTCTCGGGGCCGCGATAGGCGACCAGGTCGTAGCCGAAGGCGTTCTGGTAGTAGAGCGCCGACTGCTTGGCGTTGCCCACCCAGAACTCGATGTAGTCGGTGCCGTTGATCGGGAAGGTGTCGTGCGGCTGGGCCGACACGGGGGCGGTGCTGGTGGCCATGGGGAGACCCTCTGGCGGCCCGGAGCGGGCCTGGAGTGACGGGTGAGACCGGGCGCCCCGAGCGGGCGATCCTCCGGTACAACGCGACACCGGCGCGGGCCCCAGCAGGGGCCCCGGGCCGGGGCGATCCGTCAGACCCCGCGGGCACCCGAGCGCGCGGACGGCCACCAGCGTGACCCCACCCCGCCAATGACGCCGTCAGGCGGGATCACGGC
>JANLSF010000623.1:0-7171 GCA_031362285.1 Gemmatimonadota bacterium
GAAGCGCTCGTGAGCGAGTCGGAGTCGCGCCTGCGCGACTTCACGCTCCTCTCGCCCATTGATGGCTACGTGCTCGCGCGCCCGGTGGACCCGGGCCAAAACGTCACGCCACAGACGGTGCTGTACGAACTGGCCACGGCCACGGGGGCCGAGATCGAGGTGGAGATCGACGAGCAGTATCTGGGCGAACTGCGCGTCGGGCTCACCGCGACCGTCTCGCCACTCACCGGCGCGCGCCAACAGCTGGCCGCGCGCGTCAGCACGATCGGCCGCCGGGTGAGCGAATCGAGCGGCGCCGTTCCGGTGCGCCTGGCCTTCGTGGGCGTGGCGCCGCGCCTGCCGGCGGGGCTCTCCGTCGACGTGAACCTGGTGATCGCCACGCATCCCGGCGCGACCACCGTGTCTCGCGCGGCGGTCGCGGGGCTGGGCGCCGAGCCGTACGTGATGCTCGTCCGCCGCGACACCATCGTGCGCCAGCCGGTGCAGGTCATCGACTGGCCGTCGCCGCGCATCGTCGTGACCGGCGGGGTGAAGCCGGGAGACACGATGGCGACGACGCCGAAGCTCGTGCGGGCGGGCCTCGTGGTCCGGACCAAGCCGGGGCCGGATGCCCTTTGAACTCCGCGTGGCGCTGCGCTACATCCGCAGCGGACGCCTGCAGACGCTGCTGATCTTCTCCGGCGTCGCCGTGGGCATCGTCGTGTTCACCTTCATGGCCGCGCTCATCAACGGCTTGGCCGTGACGCTCACCAACGACGTGATCGGCAACATCGCCCATGTGCGGCTGCAACCGGCACCGCGCCTGCCGCGGCAGCTGGGCGGGGATGGGAGCCTGCGCACGCTGCTGGCGATCCAGCGCGGCAATGAACCGCGCGCGGTCATCAACGGATGGCGCGAGATGGTGCAGTCGATCGAGCGCATGAGCGGCGTGGTCAGCATCGCGGCGTCGGTGGCAGGCTCGGGGTTCATCCAGCGCGGCGAGAAGATCCTCCCGGTACAGGTCACCGGCTACGAGCCCGGAAAAGAGAGCGCGATGATCGACCTCGCGGCCGGCCTCGTGCGCGGGACGTCGACCCTCGCGCCCGGCGAGGTGCTGATCGGCGTGACGATCGCCGAGCAGCTCGGCGTCACCACCGGGCAACGGCTGCGCATCCGGAGCGAGCGTGGCCGGGAGCGTGCGCTGCTCATCCGCGGCGTCTTCGACGTGCAGAACGCGTCGGCCAACGAGCGCCTCGCCTTCACCGATCTCGCCACCGCGCAGAGCCTGTTCGACGTCGTGGGGGCCGTCACGCGCATCGAGCTCAAGATCACCGACATCTTCGGCGCCCCGGCGCTCGCCGACCGGCTCGCGGCGCTCACGGGCCTCGAGGGGGTGGACTGGATCCGGGAGAACGGGCGCCTGCAGGCCGCGCTGACCGCACAGGGCAGCACCGGCGACCTGGTGAAGTTCTTCGCGGTGTTGCTCATCATCATCGCGGTGGCCAGCCAACTGCTGCTGTCCGCCATGCGTCGCAAGGCGGAGATCGGCATCATGCGCAGCATGGGGATCTCGCGCGCCTCGGTCACCTGGATCTTCGTGCTGCAGGGGTTCTTCGTCGGACTCTTCGGCTCCCTGCTGGGCGCGGCGCTCGGCTACGGCTTCGCGAACTTCCTCGCCATCGTCACGCTGCGTCCCGACGGGTCGCGCGGCCTGCCGGTGGACCCCGCCCTGGGGGAGTACTGGCTGGCCGTGACGATCGCCACCGTGGCGTCCACCTTTGCCGCGCTGTTGCCGGCGCGCATCGCCAGCGGCGTGGATCCGGTGGAGGTCATCCAGCAATGACCGACGTCGTGCTGCGCCTGTCGGCGCTGACCAAGGCGTACGTCGATGGCGAGGAGGAGACCAAGGTCCTGAAGGGGATCGACCTCTCGTTCCGGCGCGGGGAGTTCGTGGCGCTCATGGGCCCGTCGGGCAGCGGCAAGAGCACCCTGCTCGCCATCCTGGGCACCCTCCTCAAGCCCACCAGCGGTGACGCGGAGCTGGTGGGGAATGCCCTCAGCGCGCTCGACGAGCACGCCGTCACGCGCTTCCGCAACCTGCACATCGGGTTCGTGTTCCAGTTCCATCACCTGCTGCCCGACTTCACGGCGCTGGAGAACGTCCTGTTCCCGTCGTACCCGAGGCGGAGTCGCGATCCCGACGCGGACCGGACCCGCGCCGTGGAACTGCTGCGCCGCGTGGGGCTGGCCGACCGCATGGACTTCCGCGCCACCAAGCTGTCCGGTGGCCAGAAGCAGCGCGTCGCCATCGCCCGCGCGCTCATGAACGCGCCCGACATCGTGCTCGCCGACGAGCCCACCGGCAACCTCGACCGTGAGACGGGAGAGCGCGTGCTGCGGATCATGCGCGAGCTGTGCGCCGTGCTCGGCACGATGTTCCTCATCAGCACGCACGACGAGGCCATCGCGGCGGAGAGCGACCGGGTGGTGCGCATCCTCGATGGGCGCGTGGTGAGCGATGACGCGGTGGCTGCACGCGGCGCTGCGAGCGGGACGCCGGCGTAGTCGCCGACACGGCCCGCTCGCCGGTGGCGCGGTCCGGCGTCTCGGGACGTACTTTGGGAACCGTGACTCAACTTCCTGCAGGGAGCGGGGCCGTGAGATCAGACATCGTCGTCATCGGTGGTGGCGTGGTGGGTGTCGCGTGCGCGCTGGAGTTGGCGCGCCGGGGCGCGTCCGTCACCGTGCTCGAACGCGACCGGGTGGGCCATGGGTGCTCGTTCGGCAACGCCGGCTGGCTGACGCCGTCGCAGGCGACGCCGCTCGCCAATCCGCACATGCTGTTCAAGTCGTTCCGGTGGATGCTCGATCCGGAGAGTCCGCTCTACATCCAGCCGCGACTCGATCCCGCCTACCTGCGCTGGCTGGCCGGCTTCCTGCTGTCCGCGCGCCGCTCGAAGTTCGAGCGCGGCGCTGCGGCGCTCATCGAACTCTGCCGCGCGGGCGTTGACGCGTGGGAAGCCTTGGCCGCGCGCTCGGCCGTGCCCTTCGGGTTCGAGCGTCACGGCCTGTTGACCGTCTACGAGTCCGCGGCCTCGTTCGAGGCCGCCGCGACGTCCAACGAACTGGCCGCGAAGAACGGCGTGCGCGTGGAGCGCTGGACCGCGGACCAGGTCCGGGAGCGCGAGCCGTCCATCGTCGGCCGGCAAGTTGGCGGATACAACTTTCCGGACGACGCGCACTGCGAGCCGTATCGCGCGGTGCAGGCGCTGGCGGCCGAGGCGGTCGCAGCGGGGGTGCAGATCCTGGAAGGCACCGAGGTGTTCGGCGTCGCGCTGCCGTCCGGCAGCGGCCCGGTGCGCCTGACGACCACGCGGGGCGCGATGGTGGCCGATCGTGTCGTGCTCGCAGCCGGCTCCTGGTCGGAGTCGCTCGGCGCGATGCTCGGACTGCGCGTGCCGATTCTCGGTGCGAAGGGGTACTCGCTGCTGCTGCCGCGCGCCACGCCACACCCGACGCGGTCGATCTACCTCATCGAGCGCAAGGTGGCGGTGACTCCGCACGCCGACGCGCTGCGCATCGCCGGCACGCTCGAGCTGGTGCACAACGACTTCTCGATCAATCACCGGCGCGTGGACGTGATCCTGCGCGGCGCGAAGGCCATGCTCAACATCGGTGAGGCGCCGGTCGTGAGCGAGGTGTGGCGGGGCCTTCGCCCGTGCACCCCCGACGGCATGCCGCTCATCGGTCGCTCGCGCGGCCGCGACCACGTGTGGCTGGCGACCGGTCACCAGATGGTCGGCCTCAAGACGGCGCCGGCGACCGGCGTGCTCCTCGCGCAGTTGATGACCGGCGAGACGCCGAGCTTCGATCCGGCCCCGTTCAGGGCCGACCGGTATTGAGCACCGCGCGGCCGGCCGCGCCTACGCGCCGAGCCGCTTGGCCAGGTCGTTGAAGTCGCGCGCCACGACGTCCACCGAGGCGTCGGGCTTCAGGTCCGGCGTTCCGTCCGGCCCATACTCGAGCGGCCTTGGCACGAACGCCGTGCGCAGCCCCACACCCTTCGCGGCGCGCAGGTCGCCCAGGTGCGCGGCCACCATCATCACCTCGGCGGGCTTGAGGTCGAGGAAGTCGGCCGCGGACTGGTACACCTCGCGGTCGGGCTTGTAGTGGCGAACGAGTTCGGCGCCCAGGATGCAGTCCCACGGCAGTCCCGCATGCTTCGCCATGTCGGTCATCAACGAGATGTTGCCGTTCGAGAGGGGCGCGATGATGAACCTCTTCTTGAGCCGCGTGAGTCCGCCGACCGCGTCCGGCCACGGTTGCAGCCGGTGCCACGCATGGTTGAGCGCATCGGTCTCGGCCTCCGACAGCCCGCGGAGTCCGAAGTCCACGAGGAGCCTGTCGAGGGTCAGCCGATGCAACCCGTCGAGCTTGGTCCAGGGCAGCTCGCCACTTCGGACGCGGGCCATGCTCGGGAGGTACCCGTCGCGCCATGCGTCGGCGAACTTCGCTCCATCCACCGTCAGCCCCTTCCTCTTGGCCAGTGCCTCCATTTCACGCGTCACCGACGTGCGCCAGTCCACGACCGTGCCGAAGACGTCAAAGACGAGCGCCTTTGGCGATGGCACCGGCGGGGCCGGCTCACCATCGCGTTGTTCGCTGGATGTCATGGCGCGACTGGGACCAAGCCCGGCGCCGACCATCGCCACGGCGCCCGCCTGGACGAAGTCACGGCGCGACACGGATGTGAACCACGGGGTCATGGGTCCTCCTGTGATTCCGTCGCGCGGAGGCGACGTGGTGAGTGAAGCCCGACGCCTGCGTGCTCACGCGGGATCGCGATCGCCAAGGCGCCCGACGCCGCCGCGGTAGCGGGTGTCCTGGATCTGGACGCGGATGCCGTCGGGATCGGTGAAGTACAGCTCCTCGGTGTCCCCCCGACGCGCAATCTCGGCCTCTATCCGGAGCGCGCTCAGCTTGTCGCGGACGGTCTCCGCCACGAACCGATCGATCGTGAGGCACACGTGATGGATGCGAGGTGCGCCGCCCGGACCGGCCGGATACAGTCCGACGAATCCCGCCCCCGCGCGCAGGTTCACGCCGGTACCCTGGCGCGTCAGGATGGGCATGCCGAAGAGCTTCTGGTAGAACTCCTGCGACCGGGCGACGTCCGACACGAACAGTGTCGCATGATTCAGTTGCGTCACCTCTCCGATGGCAGGCGCGGATTGCCGCATCGGCGGCACGGGCAGCATCATCGCAGCGAGGGCGCCGAGCAGGTCCCGGCGGGACAGCTGCCCCGCCTCGTACCGGCCAAGCACAGTCTCGAACTCGTCAAGCACGCGGGGCTCCTTGGTAGGTGCGTCAGAGATGGTCGGCATGGAGGCATGCACGGCATCGGCTTCAGCGTTCAGCTGTCGACCCGGAACGACCGGCTCGCAGCGAACGCAGGGACGCGGCGGTCAACAGAGCGCTGCGCTTCATCGGGTGATCCAGCGGAGAGTCGTTCACCTATTGGTACATCGGACGAGCAGGCGAGGCAACGGCTGCCGCGGAATTGACGCGCGGCCTTCGCGCGTGCCGAGAGTCCCTGCGCGGAATGCTTGTGGATCGACGTCGCGCGCGTAGCTTCGCCTGCAGTCTCGGAAACGCATCATCTCGGGAGGTCCGCCTGCGTTCCATCCGCTCGGTCGTGTGCTACATCCCCCTCTTTGCCGTACTCGCCGGCGCGGTGCCGCACTCGGAACTCGAGCCGATCGACCACCACGACAATGTGGTGGCCGCCGGCGCCGACCGCGACGGCGTCCGCGAGGTGAGCGTCGAAATCCGGCGCGGACTCTGGCGACCGAACGGCCCGGACCGCCCGGGCACGCCCATGATGGCGTTCGCGGAACCGGGAATGCCGTTGCGGCTCCCCGGACCGCTCATTCGCGTTGCCGTCGGCACCAGGCTCTCGATCACGGTCCACAACGCCAGCGACAGCACGATCGTGCTGCGCGGCCTCTCACCCACTCCAGGTGACTCACTGGTGCTCGCGGGTGGCGAGCGCGGGACCGTGCACTCCGTGGCCGATCAGCCAGGGAGCCGCTTCTACTACGGCTCCTTTCCGGGCCGCTCCATTCGTGACCGGCGCGTCGAGGACGGGCATCTCGCGGGTGCGATCATTGTCGATCCTCCCGGCGCCCACCGCCGCGACGACGTCTTCGTGATCACGGGGTCGTTCCACTCGCGGAACGCGGCCGGCGCGCTCTCGAACGATCGCGAGATCTTCGTCGTGAACGGCCGGCCCTGGCCGTTCACCAGGCGGCTGCAGGGGACGGTCGGCGATTCCGTGCACTACCGCGTGCTCAATGCGTCCCGCGATGCGCATCCGATGCACCTGCACGGCACGTACTTCCGCATCGCCTCGCGTGGCGGGGCCTGGCGTGACACGGTCATCGATCCGGAGGCGGGGCGCGTCGTGGCGACCGAGTACCTCCCTCCAGGCGCGACGATGGAGATGGCGTGGATGCCCGATCGCCCGGGCACCTGGCTCATGCACTGCCACCTGACCTTCCACGTGGCGTCGAACATCGGCTTCGGGGTGGACTCGCTCTCGGCGGAGGAACGCGACGCACGGCTCGAGCATCCGCATGGCGGCGATCCCGACCATCATGTGGAGGAGTCGATGGGAGGGCTCTTCATGACCATCACGGTCCCGCCGCCGCCGGGGTGGTCGCTTCCGGATGCGCCTCGCAAGGTGATCACCTTCGAGGTGCCCCGCGATTCCGGCGCGGGCGACCTGTTGCCGGTGTTCGCGCCCACGGTCACCGATGGCGCCTCGGCCGCGCGACCGCTCGCCCGTGGCGGCCCCGGCGGCATGCTGCTGCTCCACCAGGGCGAACCCACGACGGTGCGCGTGGTGAACCGCTCGGGTGAGCATACGGCGATCCACTGGCACGGAATGGAGCTCGAGAATTTCTACGACGGCGTGGTCGGCGTGGGCGGCACACCCGGACAACGCACGAGGGCGGTGGCGCCTGGCGGGAGCTTCGACGCGCGCATGACGCCCCCGCGCGCCGGGACGTTCATCTACCACCCGCACCACATGGAGGTGCGGCAACCGGAGAGTGGCCTCTACGGCGCGATGATCGTGTTGCCGGCCGGCGCCGCCTGGGACGCGGCGCGCGACCATGTGTTCATCATCGGC
>JANLSF010000332.1:0-10716 GCA_031362285.1 Gemmatimonadota bacterium
CCAACGTGTACTATACGATGAGCGCCAACCCGCAGGCGAGCGCCCCCACCAGGTGGGCCGTCAGGGTGGTGCGTGCCGACTCGGTGGACGTGGACTATTTCGGCGAGCCGATCGCCTTCAAGCTCGACAAGGACGGCCATATTCTGCGCGTGGATGGCATTCGCTCGACCAACAAGGCCGTCGTGACACCGGCCGCGAGCGCCGACGTTGCGGCGATCGCGAAGGCGTGGGCCATGAAGGATGCCGCCGGGCAGGCCATGGGCGCGGCTTCACCCCGCGACACCGCGCGCGGCACGGTCGGGGCGGCCTCGCTGCTCGTGGACTACGGCCGCCCCGCGAAGCGCGGGCGCGTCGTCTGGGGCACCGTGGTGCCCTACGGCGAGGTCTGGCGTCTGGGCGCGAACGCCGCCACGCAGATGACCATCGACCGCGAGCTCGAGTTCGAGGGTCAGAAGGTGCCGGCGGGCACCTATACCCTCTGGCTCATCCCGTCGAAGGATGGCGGCACGCTGATCGTGAACAAGCAGACGAAGCAGTGGGGCACCGAGTACGACGAGAAGCAGGACCTCGTCCGCCTGGGCGTGCAGCGGGCGAAGGTGCCGGGCGTCGCCGAGCGATTCACCGTGCATGTCGAGGGCGGGGAGCTCCGCTTCCAGTGGGATGACGCCGAGTTCAGCGTGCACGTGCGGTCCCGGTAGCGCCTGGACGACGGGGCCGGTGGTCCCGGCCGAGTCCCGGTCGTCCCGCGCCGCGCTGCCTCCCGAGGTAGCGCGGCGTACCTTTTCCCGATGAGCGCGAGCGAAGGAGACGCCGGGGAAGGGGTCCCTCCCAACCGGCGATGGATCTGGTGGGGGGCACTCGGGGTCAGTGCGACGCTCTTCGTCATCCGTCTCGCGTGGGCGTTGGCCAGGGAGATGGCCGAGGGCCGGGGAGAGCTCGCGTCGCGCGTCTTCGAGGAGACGTCTGGCGCGGTGGTCGGCTTGTTGCCGCTCGGCGTGCTCGTCTTCCTGCTCGCACGGAATTCGCTGGCGACGGGCCGTTGGCGGCAATCGGCCATCGTCCTCGGCGCGACATTCGTGCCGATCTCGGTCGTGCACACCTGGGTGCTCATCCGGGCGCGGGCGCTCATGGGGCCGACGTTCGGCTTCGCGCAGTACACCACGGAGGTGTCGCCCGCCCGCTACGTCTACGAGGGCGCCACCGACCTCGTGCACATGATCGCCATCGTCGCGACCTTCACGGTCGTGGAGCTGGTGATCGTGCGGCGCGAACGCGAGCGGCGCGCGGCGGCCCTCGAGCGCTCGCTCCTCGAGTCCGACCTGCGCAGTCTCCGCCATCGGCTCGAGCCGCACTTCCTGTTCAACGCCCTCAACACGATCTCGGCCACCATGTACGCCGACGTGCGTGCGGCCGACGTGCAACTGGGACACCTCGCCGCGCTGCTGCGTGGCGCGCTGCGGACCTCGGACACGCAGGAAACGACGCTGGCCGACGAGATGGCGGTGCTCGACCACTACGTCGCCCTGCTGCGTGCGCGGTTCGAGGACCGGCTCACGATCACGCTCGATCTCGCCCCCGACACGCTCTCCTGCCTCGTGCCCTCGCTGGTGCTGCAACCCCTCGTGGAGAATGCGGTCCGGCATGGCGCGCTCGAACGCTCGGGGCGCGGCACGGTGCACATCTCCGCGGCGCGCGTTGGCGCGGAGCTGCATCTGCGGGTCTTCGACGATGGCCCTGGACTTCCGCCCGGACGCGATCCTCTCGACACGGGCACGGGGCTGTCGGCCACGGTGCAGCGCCTGCGACTCCTGCACGGCTCCGCCCAGCGCGTGACGATCGGCAACGTGGCCGGCGGCTTCGCCGTCAGCATCGCGATGCCGGTGCGCGAGGCCGCCGCGTCCGAAGCGGTCGACGGCGCGAATGCCCGCCGATCGCCGGCCGGACGCGTCGGCGCGGCGACGGGCTCCGGCTCGCAGGCGCCGGGGGCACCCTGACCGCCGTGTCCCCCCGCTCCAGCGCGCCACTCCGGGTGCTCGTCGTGGACGACGAGGCGCCCGCACGACGTCGGCTCGTCGCATTGCTGGCGGAGGAGACGGACACCGAGCTGGTCGGTGAGGCCGCTGACGGCGTTGCCGCCGTGGCGCAGCTGGCTGCCCTTGAGCCCGACGTGGTGCTGCTCGACATCCGGATGCCGCGGCTCGACGGGTTCGAGGTGATCGAGCAGGTGGGGTCCGCCATGCCCACCGTGATCTTCGTGACGGCGTTCGACCAGCATGCCCTCGAGGCGTTCGCCGTGCACGCGCTGGACTACCTGCTCAAGCCGGTGGAGCCCCGCCGGCTGCACGAGGCGCTCGCGCGCGCCCGCGCGCTGCGCGACGCGACGGCGGCCGAACGGCGCGCCCATCGCACGGCAGCGGCCGAGCTCGCGGCTGCGCAGGCGCGCCCGCTGCACCGCCTGCTGGCGAGCGATGCGGCAGGCGGAATGGCGCTCGTGCCGGTGGACGACATCGTGCTCGCGCGGGCGCAGCGCAACTACGTGGCGCTCCGCACCGCGCGCGGCGAGTTTCGCCTGCGCGGCACGATTGCCGCGCTCGAGGCCCGGCTCGATCGGCAGCACTTCCTGCGCGTGAACCGGTCCGACATCGTCCGGCTCTCGGCCATCACGACGCTCGCCCCGTGGTCGCACGGCGACTACCGCGTCGAACTGCCCGATGGCAGCGCGCTGCTCTGGAGCCGGCGGTACCGGGCCCGCGACGCGGCGCAGTTCGCGCTGAGCGTCGCGGCCCGTCCCGGCGCCTAGGGGAGCTTGTAGGCGACCACCTGGTCGGTGACGCCCGTGCCATAGTCGCCATGTCCGCCGGCGGCGATCACCACGTACTGCGTGCCGCCGATGCGATAGGTCATCGGCGTGGCCTGGCCACCGCCAGGGAGCTTGACCTTCCAGAGTTCGCGCCCGGTCTCGCTGTCGAAGGCGCGCAGCATCTCGTCGCGCGCGGCCGAGATGAACACCAGGTCGCCGGCCGTGGCCAGCGATCCGCCCACGTTGGGTGTGCCCCAGGCGCTCGCCTCATTGTCGGCCGGGACGCGCGGCTCCACGCCGAGCGGGTGCTCCCACTTGATGGTCCCGGTGGAGAGGTCGATGGCGCGGATCATCCCCCACGGCCCGCGCACGCAGGGGTTGCCCGAGGAGCCAACCCACACCGCACGGTCCATGATGTACGGGGTGCCGCGCATGTTGCCTCCCGTTTCGGTGGGCCCGCGCTTCCGCAACTTGACCCACGCCGGGAGCCGCATCGAGTTGACGATGAGCAGTTGGCGCAGGGGATCGAAGGTGACGCCACCCCAGTTGATCCCTCCGCCGTAGAAGGGATACATCAGCGTGCCCTCCATCGACGGTGGCGTGAAGATCCCCTCGTTGCGGTAGCCGCGGAACTGGGCCAGGCACTGGGTGCGCGCCTCCGGCGTCGGGCCCCAGATGTCGGCCTCGGTGAGCGGTGCCGTGGGGTGCGCGCGGAACGCCGCGAGGGTGGGGAAGGGCTGCGTGGCCGACGCCACCTCGCCGATCACCGAGGAGGCGGGCACGGCGCGCTCCTCGACGGGAAAGAGCGGCGCCCCCGTTTCGCGATCGAGCACGTACACGAAGCCCATCTTGGTCGCCACGACCACGGCCGGGATCAGGCGCCCATTCCGCTTGAGCTCGATGAGCGTTGGCTGCGAGGGCACGTCGTAGTCCCACAGGTCGTGGTGCACCACCTGGAAGTGCCACCGCACGGCTCCGGTGGCGGCATCGAGCGCCACCACGCAGTTGGCGAACAGGTTGTTCCCGGGACGCTCGCCGCCGAAGAAGTCGGGGCTCGCCGATCCCGTGGGGATGAAGACGAGCCCGCGCGCCGAGTCCACCGAGAGTGGGGCCCACGCATTCGCCGCGCCGGTCTTGCGCGCACCTTCCGGACTCCACGTCTCGTAGCCGGGGGTGCCGGCGGTGCGCGGGATCGGGTCCCACGCCCAGCGGAGCGCGCCGGTGCGCGCGTCGTAGGCGCGCACGGTGCCGTGCTCCATCTCCACGAGGCGGTTGTCGCCGATGGCCGAGCCCACGATCACTACGTCGCCGATCACCACGGGCGGTGACGTGACGCCGTACTGCCCCACCTGCACCTTGCCCACGCCGAGGTCGAGGCGCACCATGCCACCGGCGCCGAAGGTGGCGCAGGGGCGCCCATCGGCGGCGTCGAGCGCGAAGAGGCGCGCGTCGATGGTGGCGAAGAAGACGCGCTTCGCGCATGCCAGCGCGGCCGTCGCTCCCGCACTGCGGCTGTCGCGCCAGAGCGCCACGCCGCGCGACACCAGCCCCTCATTGCGCTCGATGTTGAGCGCGAGCCTGGGATCGAACCGCCAGAGTTCCCGGCCGGTGGTGGGCGCGAACGCCACCACGCGGTTGAGCGGCGTCGAGAGGTAGAGCACGCCATCGGCCACCACGGGGGTGGCCTCGAACTTGGTCGCGCCGGTATGGCACTTGGCGCAGCCTTCGCGCGGACCCTCGTCCTTCATCTTGTGCTCGAGGTCGCGCGTGCTGGCTTGCCACGCGAGCGTGAGCTGGCCCACGTTCGCGCGCGTGATGTCGGCGAGCGGGGACCACCGCGTGCCGCCCTGGTCGCCGCCGTACGCGGGCCAACTCACGTCGGCGCGCGCCGCTCCGGCGATCGCCGGGGCTGGCTTCGGCCGCGTCGTTCCCTGCGCGCCGAGCGCGGGGGCGAGGGCGAGCAGGGACAGCGACGTGAGGGCAGTGCGTCGGCGCATGGCGATCCTTTCCTGTGGGGGACGTCGGGAAAGGTCGCGCTCATCGTCGCCGGAGTCGCGCAAAACGGGACGAGCGGGACGTGGGCGGGCACAGCCGGGACTTCACGGCGCACGCACGGTCGCGCGCGACCCGCGCGACCCGCATGCGGGGGACCCGCGCGCCCCCGCATGCGTTGTCGCGGAGGCTACGCCGCGATCACCGGCAGCTCACGCGGCGACCGGCCGCCCGACTCGATCACGCCGCCGCCCACGAGGGCGCTCCCATCGTACAGCGCCAGCGACTGGCCCGGCGCGATGGCCTGCACCGCGCTGGCGAGCGCCACCTCGATCTCGTCGCCCTCATCGCGAACCAGCGTCGCGCTCACGAGCGGCGCGCGGTGCCGCACGCGCGCGCCGAAGACGTCGCCCACGGCCGGGCGCGCGCCCAGCCAGTTGACCTCGCGCGCGACCACCGCGCGCCCCCCGAGCGCGCTCCGCGCGCCCACCACCACGGTGCGCGTCGGCGCGTCGATCGCGAGCACGAACATCGGTTCGGCGAATCCCGACGGCAGCCCCTTCCGCTGCCCCACGGTGAAGTGGACGAAGCCCTCGTGCGTTCCCACGCGCCGGCCATCCGCCGTCACGAGCGGCCCGGGTTGCAGCGCCGCATGGTCCGGGCCGAGGCGCGCCGCCACGACGGCGGCATGGTCGCCGTCGCTCACGAAGCAGATGTCCTGCGACTCCGGCTTGTTCGCCACCATGCGCAGCCCGAGCTCGCGCGCCACCGCGCGCGTCTCCGCCTTCGTGCGGTCGCCCACCGGCAGGATCATGCGCGCGAGCATCTCGCGTCGGATGCCCCACAGGAAGTAGCTCTGGTCCTTGGCCGGATCCTGGCCCGTGAGCAGGCGGCCCTGCTCGACGCGCGCGTAGTGCCCCGTGGCGATCCAGCGCGCGTCCACCTTGTCGGCGGTCTCCACGAGGTCGCGGAACTTGGTGAAGGTGTTGCACCGCACGCACGGAATCGGCGTGCGCCCGCGCGCGTACTCCGCCACGAAGTCGTCGACCACGTCGCGGCCGAACGACGCCTGCAGGTTGAGCACGTAGTGCGGCACCCCGATCTGCTCGCACACGCGCCGCGCGTCGTTCACGGAGTCGAGCGAGCAGCAGGGGCGGTCCGGGACGTCGGCACCGTCGTGGTAGAGCTTCATGGTCACGCCCACCACGTCGAAGCCGCCCTGCACGAGCAGCGCCGCGCTCACCGACGAGTCGACCCCGCCCGACATCGCCACCAGCACGCGCTCACCCGGGCGCGGGGCCCCCTGCACGGCCGCGGTCATGGCATGGCCGTCAGGCCACCGCCATCCCGCGGGCCTTGGCGACGAGCCGCGGGAAGACCAGCGCGACGCGATCCACCGCCGCGTCGGTGGTGAGCACGCCGAGCGAGAGGCGAACGGCCGCGCCCGCAATGTCGGGGCGCACGCCAAGGGCCGAGAGCACGTGCGACGGTTCCACGCTGCCGGACTGGCACGCCGAGCCACCGGCGCAGGCAATGCCCGCGAGGTCGAGCGCCATCAACATCGACTCCGCATCGGTGCCGGGGGCCGACACGTTGAGCACGTGCACGGCGCGCGGGCCGCCCGCCCCGTGGACCACCAGGTCGGGCACGGCCGCGCGGAGCGCCGCCTCCAGCCGGTCGCGCAGGGCCCCGAGGCGGGCATGCTCCGTCTCGCGTTCCGCCGTCGCCAACTCGGCCGCGCGCGCCAGTCCCACCGCAAACGCCACGTTCTCGGTGCCGGGGCGGCGTCCGCGGTCCTGCGAGCCGCCGAAGAAGAGGGGTTCGAGCGGCGCGCCGCGCCGGATGAACAGCGCGCCACTGCCCTTCGGGGCGCCGATCTTGTGCCCGGAGATGGTGAGGTAGTCCACGGCGAGCGCCGCCATGTTCACCTCCAGCTTCCCGAACGCCTGCACGCCGTCGGTGTGGAACAGGGCGCCGGCGGCCTTGGCCCGTGCCGCCAGCTGCGGCACCGGGTTGATGGAGCCGGTCTCGTTGTTCACCCACATCACCGACACGAGGGCCACGTCGTCGCGCAGGGCAGCCGTGTAGCTGGCGTCGTCCCCCTGCCCCGAGGGGGTCATGCGCAGCAGCCGTTCCTCGCCCCCCTCGCGCGCCGCCTGGTGCGCCGCCGCCAGCACCGCCTTGTGCTCCACGGGGGTGGTCACCACCACCGTGCGTCCCTTGGGGGCCACGGCGTGGTAGGCGCCCAGCACCGCGAGGTTGTCGGCCTCCGTGCCCCCCGACGTGAAGCACACCTCGTCCGCGCGGGCCCCGAGGCAGCCGGCGACCCGCTCGCGGGCCTCATCGAGCGCCGCGCGCGCTTCCCGTCCCCAGCGGTGCGTGCTGCTCGGGTTGCCGAAGCGGAGTCCCAGAAAGGGCACCATCGCGTCGACGACCTCGGGGCGAACCGGGGTGGTGGCGGCGTGGTCGAAGTAGAGGGGATCCGGCATCCCGCAAAATAGTCGGGGAACGCCCGTCAGGAGAGGTGGCCGGCCCCCTCGGCGGGCGCTACCATTCCCCCAATCCAATGAGCGACGCCGCGCCGCACCTCTCGGTCATCGTCCCGAGCTACAACAACGCCGATCGCCTCCCGGCCTCGCTCCGCGACCTCAAGGCGTTCTGTCAGGCGCTCCCGTTCACCTGGGAGCTGCTCATCGTGGACGATTGCTCCCCCGACGCCGACGCCGCGCGCATCCTCCGCGAGTTCGCCGCCGCGGAGCCGGGCGTGACCCTCCTCCGCAACGAGCCGAACCGGGGCAAGGGGGCGTCGGTGGCCCGCGGGATGCTCGCCGCCACCGGGCGTTACCGGGTCTTCACCGACGTCGACCTCGCCTACCCGCCGTCCGAGGTGCTGGTCATCCTCAAGGCACTCGAAGCCGGGTCCGAGGTCGCCATCGCCTGTCGCGTGCACCCGAAGTCCACGTACATCATGAATGTGGGCTTCCTGAACTACATCTACACGCGTCACGTCATGAGCCGGATCTTCAACCGGATCGTGCGCGCGGTGCTCCTGCGCGACGTGCTCGACACGCAGGCCGGGCTCAAGGGATTCACGGCGGCCATGGCCGAGACGGTGTTCAAGCGGCTGACCATCGACCGGTTCGGATTCGACGTCGAGGCGCTCTTCATCGCCCAGCGGCATGGGGGCCGGGTGGAGCAGTGCCCGATCACGTTCCGCTATGACAGCGAGCCCACGACCATGAGTTTCGCCGGCGACAGCGTGCAGATGCTCAAGGACATCGCCCACATCCGGCTGGGTGGGTGGCGTGGCCGCTACGACTGACCGGGCGCGGCGCCTCGTCATCAACGCCGACGACCTGGGGTTCACCCCCGGCGTGAACCGCGGAATCTTCGAGTGCGCGGCGGCGGGCACGGTCACGAGCGCGAGCGTGATGGTGAACACGCCCGGCTTCGACGATGCGCTGGCGGGGCGTGGCAGCGTGCGGTTGGGACTCGGGCTCCACCTCAACCTGATCGACGGCGCGCCGCTCTCGAAGGCGCCCTCGCTCACCGACGCCGCGACCGGCGCGCTCTGGCCGTTCGCCCACTTCTTGGCGCGTGCCACGGCGCGCGCCATCGCGCCGACCGACGTGCAGGCCGAGGTGACGGCGCAACTCGAGCGGCTGAAGGCGGCGGGCGTGACGCCGACCCACATCGACAGCCACCGGCACACCCACGTGCACCCCGCCATCTGGCCGGCCGTGATCGAGGCCGCGCGCGCCGCGGGGGTTGGCGTCATCCGCATCCCGCGGGAGTCGCTGGGTACGCACGTGGCGCGCGCGCGTCCCACGCTGAGCAAGCTGCTGCTCGGCGTGGCGATGGCCGGCGGCGCCTCGCAGGCGGCCGCCCGGCGCGCCGGCTTTCGCACCGCCGATCACTTCACCGGGATCTCGCCGCAAGGCTCCCGCTCGTTCGAGGCCGACGTGCTTGCCCTGCTGGCCACGCTCGGTCCGGGGCTCACCGAGTTCATGGTGCACCCGGGGTACGTGGACGAGGCGCTCCGGGCGCGCGACGGCTACCTCACGGAGCGCGAGACGGAAGTGCGCGCCCTCACGTCGGACGCGGTGCGCTCCGCCGTGCGCGCGGGGGCGGTCCGGCTCGTCTCGTTCGCCGATCGGTAGCCTCGCTGGGCGGCGCGCGTCTGCGCGGCCCGCGGCACCGGCTCAGAACGTCGCGACGCCCAGCGTGGCCACGTCGTCGACGCGCATCGTCTCGGCGGTCCAGAACGGTTCGCCGTAGCGCGTCCGGATCAGCGACCCATAGTGCGCCGCCTGGTGGCGGATGAGGTCGTACAGCGGCTCGCCGTTGGGGTAGAGCTCCCCCGCCTGCACGAGTCCGTCGAACTGCGACGCGTAGCACTGGATCGCCGCCAGCTTGCGCTCGAACTGGTCGGAGATGTCGACGACGAACGTGGGCTTCTCGTCGTGTTCCCGGTACGCGATCGCGTGGAGCAGCTTGTGCGGCCGGAAGGGGGGCACGTCGGGGGCCACCTTGGCGATGCCGGCAATGAAGCAGGCGTCGCGCACCAACTCGGCCGCGACGCGATGGTCGGGGTGCCGGCCACGCGGGGCGGGCGCGATCACCACGCGGGGCTTGAGCCGCCGGATGATGCGCGCCAGCTGCGCGCGCGTCTCCGGCGTGTTCATCAGGGCGGCGTCGGGGAGGCCCGCCGTCTCGCGCACCGTCACGCCAAGGATGGCGTCGGCGCGCGCCGCTTCGTCCGCCCGCTGGGACGCCGAACCGCGGGTGCCGGTCTCGCCGGCGCTCAGGTCAAGGATGCCCGTGACGTGACCGCGGTCGGCCGACGCCGCCAACGTGCCGCCGCAGAGCAATTCCGCGTCGTCGCGATGGGCGACAATGGCGAGCACCTCGACGGTCGGCATGGGCGTCAATCTAGTCCGAACGGGTCAGCGAATCGTCGCCAGCACGACATCGGCAGCGTCCTGCGGCGCGACCCGTGTCTCGGTGCGGGCCGTCGCCTGGAGCGCGAACCAGGCCGCCACCGCGAACAGGACGGCCTCCACGGCGAACACGGTCACGTAGCCGCCGGTGGAGGAGCCGAGGATCGCCCGCGCGACGTCGCTGCCAATCGCGCCGAGGAAGTTGCCCAGCCCCATCGCCACCGCCTGGGCCGCGCCGAAGACGCCCATCCGCAGCCCGGCGCGCCCGTCGGCGGTGTGCGTGGTGAGGGCCATCATCGACGCCAGGGCCCCGATCGTGAAGGTGCCGTTGCCGAAGCCGAGGCCGAGCAGCGTGGCCTTGAGCGCCAGCGTGCTCCCGAGCATCGGCGACGCCGCGAGCAGCACGAAGAACAGCGCCGAGATCACGCAGCCGACGCTGGCCCACCGGGCCGAGGTCCAGAAGCGGGGCGCGAGCGCGGCGGTCACGAGCATGCCCACCAACAGCCCGCTCTGGTGGACCCCGGACGCCGCGGTCGACTGTGCCGGCGTCATGCCGAAGGCGAGCCCCGCAAACGGCTCGAGGATCAGGTCCTGGGCGCTGTACGCGAACATCGCCAGCGCGCTGAACGAACAGAAGGCGCGCGCCGCGGGATCGGCCCAGACGAGTCGTGCGGCCCGGCCGAAGTTCCGCTCGGGCTGCGCCGTTGGCGGCACCGTGACCGGGGCCGCGGCCCGCTCGAGGCCACGCACGGCGAGCACGGCCACGACGAAGGCGAGGCCGCACACGGCCGCGATCACCTGCACGAGCCGGTTCCACGAGAAGGGGGCGAGGAAACGGCTCGAGGTGAAGGTCGTCACGATGAACCCGGCGATCATCATGATCCAGACGAGCGCCGAGGCGCGGGCCCGCCGGTCCGGCTGCACGCGCTCGGCGAGCAGGGCGAGCAAGGGGGTGCTGGCCGCGCTCACCCCGGCACCGATGCC
>JANLSF010000355.1:0-9626 GCA_031362285.1 Gemmatimonadota bacterium
CGAAGACGTCACCGGGCTGCGAGCGACCGGTCATCGCGCGAAGCGAGTCGAGGATGCCCTGCCGCGTGGCCTTGGTGTCGGCGAGGACGCGGACCTCCGTCGCCGGAAATCCGTAGCGCTGCACGAGGATCGCCGCGACCGCTTCAGCGTCGTTCACCGCGCCCTGCAGGTTGCTGATGAGCCCGCGTCCGGAGGCGGTGCGCGCCGCGCCGGTTCCGCTCGCGGCGAGGGCCGAGGCGGAGGCAAAGGCGCGATACTCGTTGACGCCGATGATGAGGGCGCGGCGGGTCTGGGCGGACACCGATGTCGCCGCAGCGACGCTCAGCGCGACAATCGCGATCCGGCCGATTCGGAGGCTGTGCACGAGACCCGGGTCGTGGGAGGGGATGGTTCGGGCAGCGCATCCGGCGTGATCGCGCCGCCTCGGGCGAAAGGTCTGCCGCGTGAGGATACTGTCAAGGCACGGAGGCTCGTACACGTGCGCCGGACGCCCGTTCCTCGCCCGCTCGCAGGCCTGAGGACCCGCGCCCGTCGGCGGCTCAGCGAACGGGCGCCACCGCGAGCCACTTGGCGGCCGACCGTCGCGCCACCACGGCCTCCATCCCGAACCGGGGCGCGGCCGCCACGACGCGATACACCGACTCGGCTCGCGCCGTCGCGCCCGTACGGTCGAGGGCGTGGGCCAACGACTCCATGGTGATGGCGGAGCTGTCGAGCGACACGCCCCGTCGGATGCGGTCGGCCGCGCGTTCGGCGCGTCCCGCCGCCAACTCGAGTTCGCCGACCAGCAGCAACTCCGCGCCCTCGTGTCGCGTGTTGCCCGGCACCGCGCGGCGCCGCAGCGCCGCCAGCATGTCCGTTGCGGCGCTCGGCATGCCGGCGCGCGCCATGGCCTTGCCGGCCCAGTAGAGCACGGTCGGTTCCGCCACGCCGCGCGCGGCCATCATGCGCGCCAGGTCCAGTTCCGCGCGGGCCGGCTCACGGCGCCCCGACTCGTGCAATGCCGCAGCGAGCAAGAGCCGCGCGCGCACCTCGCCCAGCGTGTCGCGCGTGGCGCGATGCGCGAGCGCCGCGCTGTCGAGCAGCAACGCGGCCCGGGCGGGGGCATCCTGCGCGAGGGCGAGCATGCCGAGGGACCGGAAGCCGCGGGCCTGCTTCCCCGCATCGCCGGCCAGCATGAGGCGGAAGATGGCCGCGGCCGAGTCGGGGCGACCGGCCCGCGCCAGCAGTTCGCCGAACTGGTTGTTCGTGAGCACGTCGGTCCGGTAGCCGGCGTCGAGCGCGAAGGCGCGCGCGTAGGCGCGCTCGGCGAGCGCCATGTCGGTCGCGGAGGCGGAACTCCCGGCCACCGTGGCGAGATTGATCCAGAGGTTGTCGTCGAGCGAATCGACCGCGAGCAACTCGAGATAGAGATCGCGCGCCTCGGCCCGCCGCTCTGCGCGATGCAGGTCGAAGGCGAGCGACGCGCGCGTATCCCGGTCGTACGGATGCGTCGCCAGCCACTGCTGCTGGATGAGTATGGCGCGGTCCGCTCGCCGCAGCCACCGCGCCTGCAGCGCCTCGATGCGCATGGCCTCGCGTTCGGTGAGCCGGTTGCGCAACGCGAGCGCGCGCTGGAGCGCCGCGTCGCCATCGGAGGGGCGGTTGCTGACGTGCAGCACCTCGCCGAGGCTGGCGTGCGCCATGGCGAAGCCCGAGTCGAGGGCGATCGCCTGTCGCAGCGCGATGGCGGCCGAGTCGAAGCGGGCGCTCCCCACGTTGGCGATCCCGATGGAGTACAGGCGCAGGGCACCCAGCGACGCGGTCGTCACGTCGGGAAGGGGACGCAGCGCGGCCTCGGCCCGGGCGCGAGTGCCGGCCCCCAGGTGGCGCTGCAGGTCGCGGCGCAGGGCGTCGAGGGCGTCGAGCAGTCGCGCGTCGCTCTCGGCGGTGGCCTGTGCCACCGCCAGCGTGCGTCCCGTCGCCACGTCGAGCACGCGCGCCGAGAGGGCCCGGCGCGGCCCCACCCGCGCGATGGCGGGCACGATCACGCGCGAAGCGCCCACGCGGAGCCCGACGTCGAGCGCCATGCGCTCGTCGAGCTGGTCCGTGCTCGGGCGTCGCATGAGCCGCAGCACTTCACGGGTGCGCGAGGCGCTCACCACCTCGAGCCACGGCGACTGCGACAGGCCGAAGCCGAGCGCCATGGAGAGCGACGCGTCGAGCACCGAGTCGCGCTGCGGATCCTCGGTGTGGGTGACGAGGACGCGCAGGGCCGTCGACGGGGCGCGGCTGGCGCGCACCGTGGCGAACCAGGCGCCGACGGCGACGAACGCGATGGTCGCGACCACGAGCAGCCGCCGGGGGGCCTGTCGCGAGGCGTGGTGCGGCGACGCGGACGCGGCGGAGGCCGCATCGATGGTGACCGGGGGGACATGCAGTGGAAGCAGACCTGCGTTCGTTCCCGGTCCTTCGGTCGCCGGCGCCCTCGGTGCCGGGCGCGCGCTGGCGCTCTCCAGCAAGGCCTCGACCCGGCGTGCCACGCGGGTGACCTCCGCGTCGGGCTCGTCGCCGAACTCCGAGGAGAGCCGGGCGCGCAGCCGTTCGAAGGCGGCGAGCGCTTCGCGGAGCGCCTCGCGCGAGCCCGGGGCGGCCAGCGCCTCGACGAGGGCGACGGCCGCGCGCGCATCGTGCAGGTCCTCATCGAGCCACCGCTGCGCGACCATGGCCGCGTCGGCGTGGCGCTGCGCCGCCCGATGCTCGGCGACGGTGGCTGCGCACGACTGCGCGAACAGCGCGTGCAGTCGGGTCCGTTCGCGCGACGCCCAGTCGTCGAACGCCGGCGCGCGATCGAGGAAGACGCCAGCGAGGAAGGCACCTTCGTAGCGCGCCACGGCGTCGGCGTGATCCCCCCGCGCACCGGCGGCCTCGAACTCCGCCACGTCGAGCGCCAGCGGCGCCGTCGGGGCGAAGGCCACGTCCTGGGCGCGCGCCGAGACGGCGTCGCGACCGAGGGCCCGGCGAATGTGCGACAGCGCCTCGGTCAGGTTGTGGCGCGCCTTGTCGGGGGGCTCGTCGCCCCAGAGCAGGGTGGCGAGCAGTTCGCGCGAGATGGGGCGCGACTGCCGGGCGAGGTACAGCAGGAGGGCGAGCTTGCGACGCCGGGAGGCGAGCGAGCGCAGGGCCTGCGTTTCGCTGCCGTCCGCGGCGGGGGAGATCGACGGCGCAGCGATCGTCGGAGAACCCTCGGCCGGCGCGGGGTCGACGCTGCCGATCGTGACGTGAGCCGGTCCTGGGTCAAGCACCAATCCGCCCAACGCGCGGAGCCGGGCGCGGGGGATGGGCGGGGCCTCGGGGGATTCTGGGCGGTGCGGCGTTGCCATGAACGGTGGTACGGGTGGTCGGCGGGACTGCCCGAATACGGCCTCGCCGTGGAAGGCTATCGAAGGGGCAGGGGTGCCGCCATCGGGACGTCCTGTGCGCCAGCGCACAGAACGGGTGTTGCCGGCGTCCGCTCAGGGGAACGTACGGCGCAGTTGAGGTCCGGTTGAGGTCCCGTTGAGGTCGGGTTGAGGAGGGGGTGCGAGAATGGCGGCGTTCGAAGGCCCACGACCCACCCTCTGGAGGCGTTTCATGTATTCCGTTCAGCGCGCAGGCGTCACCCTCGGTCGGCTCGCGTGGGGGGCCGGGTTCGCCGTGAGCATCGGTCTGGCCGGCGCGTCGCAGGCGCAGGCCCCGAGCGCCTCCGTCAATGCCGCGGTCCTGGTCAACAACGCGGGCTGGTCCCCGTGCGCGATCAGTCCACGGACGACGCTGTTCGGCCCCGACAGCATCCCGCCCTCCGCGTGCTTCGTGCCCGTGACCTTGCCCGGGGTGGGGCCGAGCACCAGGAGCATGGCGACCATCGGGGCGCGCTCGCTCGTGCCCTCCGTGTTCGACCCGCTCAATCCGGCGTCGTACCAGCTCGCCAAACTCGGCACCCAGGCCACGATCTCGTCGCAGGTCATCGATTGGCGTACCGGGCTCAACCAGCGCAACACCATCGTCCAGGCCGCTGCGTTCGCACAGTACACGGATTACCTGCACCTTGGCCCGGTTCGGCCGGTGTCCATGCGGCTCACCTTCGACCTGTCGGGCGGACTTTCGATCGACCCCATCTACACCGGCATGTTCGGCGGGTCGGCCTACGCCGAAACGCGATACTCGGTGTACGCGCAGTCCGGCCGGTACAACCCATCGGACAGCAGCTTCGGTTCGTTTCAGACCTACGGCTCCGGCGACCTCAATTCAATGCAATCCATCTCGGCTCCGGGGCAGACACCGACGTTCGCCACCTTCGTGAATCAGGGCGCACCGGGGCAGTTCGCCGCGACCGACCGAGTGCACCCGAACCCGCTGGTGCGGAACACGCGTCGCGTCACCGTCGACCTCGGCAGCGATTTCTTCAGCAATCCGATCAACGATATCCTCGGCCTGAACCTGGGCCTCTTCTCGCGCGTGGATGCGCCGCTGTGGCTGATCGACCCGAGCTTCGGCCCCGGGGGCTACATGGTGGACGTGTCCTCGAACTTCTTCAACACCTTCGAGATGGTCGGGATCGAGGCGTTCGACGCCAACGGCGTGGACATCACGTCCGATGCGGTGCTCGGATTCGGCAGCATGAACCCGCCCGCGCCGGTAGATCCCGACCCGACCGATCCGGGCACGGTCGTGCCGGAGCCGAGGTCCGTGGTGCTCATGGCCACCGGGCTGCTCGGCGTGCTGGCGGTGGGGCGCCGCCGTCGCCGCGCGCGCGCCGGCTGATCGGTTCAGAGAACACGACGCAGAAAGGGCCGCGCTCCCTGTGAGGAGCGCGGCCCTTTTCGTTGTGATCGGCGCGCGCTCGTGGACGCCGGGCGGGCAAGGAAACGTCGCATCGGTCCCACACCGGCTTGTCATGGGGTGGCCCGTGCGCCAGCGCACACAAACGGTGCACCGGCGTCGCTTTGCGTGTCGGCGCGTACGAGTGAGGTCGCCCTGAGCACCGGTTGAGGCCCAGTTGAGGCCCAGTCGAGGTCCGGTTGAGGTGGGGTTGAGGTGGCGGTGTGAAGATGGCGGCGTTCGAAGGCCGACGACTCACCCCTTGGAGGCGCATCGTGTACCAACTGCAGCGGATTCGTATCACCATCGGCCAGCTGGCGTGCGGGGCTGCCGCCGCGCTCAGCCTCGGTCTGGCGCGGACGTCGGGGGCGCAGCCGCCCGGATCGACGGTGTCGACGTCGGTGAGTGGCGCCGGGGGAGGGGGGTGCACCTTGCCACCGACGACGAGGTTTTACTCCGGGCTGCTGAACTGCAACTTGCCCCTCCCCGCCCTTGTCGGAGGGGGCGTGGCCACCGCGAAGGTCGTATCGGCCGTACAGATGCCAACGGCGTTCGACCCGGCTGACCCGAGCGCCTACGCGCTCGCGTCGTTGCGCACGATCGCCGAGGTGACCTCGCCAATCAACAACAGTGGATTTTCGCCGTACCTTGCGACAACCGCCATCGCCACGGCCCGGTATACCGATGTGTTGCGTCTGCGATACTTGCCGTGGAACATGCGCTTCTCATTCGCCCTGTCCGGCGTGCTCGCGGCGGACCCGGTCTACAGCCGCTTCCCGGGGGCCTTCGCGTCCTCAGGGTACACCCTCTCGGCAGCGTCCGGCATCTACAACCCCGCCGATAGTTCGTTCAGTTCGAACAGCTTCGGCGGACAACCGTACGGTGACGGTACGGTGATGATGCAGCGGAGCCTGACGCCGGGGACCTCGATTCGCCTCGATACCACGTTCGTGTATCGGAGCCCCGGGTCCGTCTTCGATGTCTCCGACGTCACGGGCCCGAGCGGCGCGAGCTTGGTGCAGCTCACGATCGGGGGTGACTACTTCAACAACCCGGCCAGCCTGCACCTGCTGCTCGACTTCCACCTCTTCTCCCGTGTGGACGCGCCGCTCTGGATTCCCGGCGGCTGGCCGGGCGTGACCGGTACCTCGGGCACGGTATCATCGGATTTCTACAGCACCATGCAGATGGTGGGGCTCGAGGCGTTCGACGTGGACGGGCTGGATATCACGGCCAGCGCCGTGCAGGGCTTCGAGAGCATGTATCCGCCGATCACGGATCCGGGGAACGGCGGCCCGGGCACGGTGGTTCCGGAACCCGGATCGGTGGTGCTCATGGCCACTGGGTTGCTGGGCGTGCTGGCCGTGGGGCGCCGTCGTCGCCGCTCGCGCGGCGGCTGATCGCGGCGCGCGACCGGACGCAGAAAGGGCCGCGCTCCTCGAGAGGAGCGCGGCCCTTTGCATTGGTTTGCGGACGTCCGGGCTACTTCGCCTTCGCCATGCGGCTCTTGCGGCGCGCCGCCGCGTTGGCGTGCACCAACCCCTTGCGCGCGGCGCGATCAAGCAGCACGGTCGCGGCCTTCTTCTGCTCGGGCGTGGCGCCCTCCGCCTCGGCCTTCTTGAGGGCGGTGCGGAGCGTTGAGCGCTGGGCGCGGTTGCGCACCTGCGCGGCCAGCGACTTGCGCATGTTCTTCTTGGACGACTTGAGATTCGGCACGCGGTCGTACTCCTGAAGGGTCAGTCGCGCCGGGTGTGCGGGTGGGGAAAGTCCACCCCGGAAGCACCCCGCTCCGGCACCCGATCGGGCCACCTTGCGCGAGCCACGAAGGCTATCCACCGGTTGGGCCGATGTCAATGCGGGGCTTGGCTTTGGCTCCGTCCGGCGGCTACGTTTCCCCGTTGCCCCGACCGGGCACGGTGCCCGCGCGTGCGCCCCCGGTTCGGCCGTGCCCTCTTCAGCATTCACGAGCCCTGTGGAAGTACTGGAACGCTTTCTCCTGCTGGCGCCGATGCTGCTGTTTTCGTTCACGGCGCACGAATTGGGGCACGCCTGGATGGCGCGCCGCGAGGGAGATCGCACGGCCGAGGCCCTGGGGCGCATCACCTGGAACCCGGTCAAGCACATCGACCCGTGGATGACGGTGCTGATGCCGGCGCTCCTCTGGTTCTCGAGCAACGGGGCCTTCGTGTTCGGCGGCGCCAAGCCGGTGCCGGTGGAGCCGAAGAACTACCGCCGAGGCCGGACCTCCGACATCCTCGTCTCGATTGCCGGCGTCTCGATGAACCTGGTGGTCGCGGCCTGCCTCGTGCCCCTCATCGTCGTCCTCGGGCTGCTGGGTGACTGGATCCCGTCGCTGGGCCACACGCTCTCGCTGATCCAGCTGATGTTCCAGCAGGGGATCCGGCTCAACCTGTTCCTCGCGGCGTTCAACCTGATTCCCCTGCCGCCGCTCGACGGGTCGCACGTGGCCAAGTACCTGCTCCCGCCGTCGTGGGCGGCGGGCTACATGCGCCTCGGCGTCGTCGGCTTCCTCCTGTTGATCCTCGGGTTGAACACGCCACCGGGACAGGCGTTCCTCGGCGCCTGGACGGCGCCGGTCGACCTGCTCGAAGGGCTCGCGACCTTCCTGACGCGCGGCTTCGTCCTCCCGTTGCCCCTCGACACGTGAGCGCCGCCGTGTTGTCGGCCGAGCGCGGGCCGTCGTCATTCGACGTCGATCTCGAGGCGTACCAAGGACCGCTCGACCTGCTCCTCTCGCTGATTCGCGACGAGAAGGTCGACATCTACGACATCCCGGTGGCCCGCATCGCGCAGCAGTTCCTGGCGCGCATCCGCCACCTGCCGCTCGACGAAGCCGCCGACTACCTCGAGATGGCGGCGCGATTGCTGCGCATCAAGGCGCAGCTGCTGCAGCCGCGCCACGAGGCCGACGACCTGTGGGAGGATCCACGCGCCGAACTGGTGCGCCGCCTCCTCGAGTACCAGCAGGTCCGTGAAGTGGTCGACCACCTGGATCACATGGCCGAGGATCGGCGCGGGCGCTTTGCGCGCGCCTGGCTGCCCGAGGCGGCGACGCCGCCGGTGGCGCCGCTGGCCATGTCGCTGCCCGAACTGATGGCGGCGGTGGATCGCGTGTTGCGGGTGACCCGGCTGCCGACGCTGCATGAGGTGGTCTCCCGGTCGCTCGATGTGCCCGGCGCCATCGAGACCGTGCGCGGCGCGCTCGCGTTGCGCGCCCGGTTGCGCTGGCGCGACTTCGTTCACGACGGGGCCGAGCCGTGGCAGGTCCTGTCCGTCCTGCTGGCCCTGCTCGAACTTGCCAAGCTCGGCGAGCTCCGGCTCGCCCAGTTGAAACCGTTCGCCGATGTGGAGATTGCCCGTGACGCCGCTGGCGAAGCTGCTTGAGGCCGCGCTCTTCGCGAGCGCCCGCCCGATTCCGACCGATGAACTCGCGACCCTCGATGCCGAGGCCTCGCCGGCCGGCGTGCGCGCGGCGCTCGACGAGATCCGGGAGACGCTGGACAACGACGGCCACGGCGTGGCACTCGTGGAGCTTGGCGAGGGGTGGCAACTGCTGACCCGCCCGGAGTACACCGAGGCGATCGAGCGGGCGCAGCTGGCCGTGCGCCCGGCGCGCCTGTCGGGCGCCTCGCTCGAGACGCTCGCGATCATCGCCTATCGCCAGCCGATCGGTCGCAGCGAGATCGAGGAGATCCGCGGCGTGGCCGTCGGCAGCGTGCTCAAGGCGCTCGTCGAGCGCGGGTTGATCGACATCGTGGGCCGGGCCGAGGGGCTGGGGCGCCCGCTGCTGTACGGCACGACGCCGCTCTTCCTCGAGCACTTCGCGCTGCGCCACCTGGGCGAATTGCCGCGCGCCGATGAGCTCGCGGTCGCGCTGCGTCCGTTGATCAAGGCTGCGGAGCCCGACGAGGACGGCGTGGCCGACGACGCCGACGGCGAGTCCGCGGCACCGGTCGCTGCCGCGGACGCGACCCGCTGATGGCGTCGGAGCCGATGCGGATCCAGCGCGCGCTCGCGCGGGCCGGCGTGGCGTCGCGGCGCGCGGCGGAGACGCTCGTGGCCGCGGGACGCGTGCGCATCAACGGCAAGGTCGCGATGATCGGGGTGTCCTGCGATCCCTCGGTGGACCACATCACCGTCGACGGCAAGCCCGTGGAGGCGCCCACGGCGACCACGTGGCTGATGCTGCACAAGCCGGCCGGCGTGATCACCAGCCGCAAGGATCCCGAGGGGCGGCAGACGGTGTTCGAGTTGCTCGAGGGACGCGACTCGCCCGGGCTCACCTACGTGGGGCGGCTCGACTTCCTCACCGAGGGCGTCCTCCTCTTCACGAACGACGGCGACGCGGCGCACCGGCTCACCCACCCGAGCCGCGAGGTGGAACGCACGTACGTGGCGACCGTCAAGGGCAACGCGGTGGATGGCGCCCGCGAACTGCGCCGCGGGGTGCAGCTCGAGGACGGACTGGCCCGCGCCCTCACGGCGGACGCGCGCCCGCAGGGTGAGCGACTCTGGGAGCTGGAGCTCACCATCGGGGAAGGGCGGCACCACGAGGTGCGCCGCATGTGCGCGGCCGTCGGCCTCGAGGTGCGGCGCCTCGTGCGCACCAAGTACGGCCCCGTCATCCTCGGCACCCTTGCCAGTGGCAAGTCGCGCGCCCTCTCGCCGCGTGAGCTCGCCGTGCTCGACGCCCTCGCCACCGCGTAACGCACCATGACGACGCCCCCAGTGACGGCGCGCGAGGGCACCCTCGCGCAACATCTTGC
>JANLSF010000361.1:0-6846 GCA_031362285.1 Gemmatimonadota bacterium
CGAAGACGGGGCGAGCACGACGTCTGCGCTGTTGAGCCTTAGTCTTCCCCTAGGGGCGAGGGTGTTGCTCACGGTATTGAAGAAGCTCTACGCGCAGGCGGGACGCGGCCGACGGGAGTCCGCGTTGTTTCGCGGCCTCGACCACCGTTCGCGTGCAATCGTTCCGGACGTCTTGGAGTTGGCGAGGAAGGCAGGATTTGCGGTCAGGAGCAAGCTGGGCGACCAAACCGTGTGGCTCCCCGTGAGGGAGTCCGAGGTGCGGGCACGAGCGTCAGCAATGCTCACGACGCCGCACGCATGTGAAGACCATCTGCTTCGGGATGCGGGGCGGCTCGTCACCTGACGGAGTAGTCAACTCCTCAGACCATCGAGAGCGCGATTGCAGCGGAGAGGGCACGCCGTCTGCGGAGGAACCGCGTCGTCACACGGCGTGCGGGGCGCTCCTTCCGAGTTAGCCGCGGCGACCGATTGCCCCTATGGATCGCGCACCCGGTGAATGTAGGCCGTCGGCGTGGCGATCAGGCGCATGTCCATACGAGCGGGTTGCGCCGAGGGTCAGTGCGCCGCCCCGCTCCCCATGGCGCGACCACGCCCGTGCTTCCACAGCAGCAGCAGCGGCAGCGCGCACACGAACGCCGTGCCGCTGATCAGGTAGATCTTGCTGAAGCTCAGCACCGTGGCCTGGGCGGTCATCTGCCGGTCGATCAACATCAGCGCCTGCTGCTTGGCCACCAACGGGTCGAAGCCGCGGGCCTGCATGGCGCGCGTCAGCCCCGTGAGGCGCTCCATCGTGGCCGGATCGCCCACGCTCAGGTGGTCGGCCAGCAGCGCCTTGTTCACCTTGGTGAACCGGGCGAGCAGGGTGGCGATGGTGGCGATGCCCAGTGACCCGCCCAGCTGCCGCATGAGGTTGAACATGCCGGTGCCCTGCGGGATCTGCTGCGGCGAGAGCTCCGCCATGCTCGCATTGGTGAGCGGCACGAAGATGAGCCCCATGGCGAAGCCGCGGACAATGAGCGGCCAGAACATCTCGTCGGCTCCCGAGTCGAGCGTCATGCGCGACATGTACAGCATGCAGCCGAAGAAGAGCAGCACGCCGCTCACGATGGTGTAGCGCGCGTCGAACCTCCCCACCGTGCGGCTCATGGCCGCCATCGTCACCGCCGAGGCGATGGCGCCGGGCAGGATCACGAGCCCGGTCTGCTCGGCCGTGTAGCCGTGCAGGTTCTGCAGGAACACCGGGATCACGAAGACCGAGCCATACAGCGAGAGCCCCAGCGCCCCCGCAAACAACACGCCGGTGGCCAGTTGCCGGCTCTTGAGCACGCGGAAGTTGATGACCGGCTCGGGCGTGCGCAGTTCATGCCACACCAGCAGCACGGCCGACGTGAGCGACACGACCGCCAGCGTGGTGATGAACCGGCTCTCGAACCAGTCGTACCGCTCGCCCCGTTCGAGCATCCACTGCAGCGACCCCACGGCCAGCGTGAGCAGCACGATGCCGAGCACGTCCACCGCACCGGTCTTCTGCGCGAAGCGCGAGTTGCGCACGTAGGTCCAGGTCATCAGCGCCGCGAGGATGCCGAGCGGCACGTTGATGTAGAAGATCCACGGCCAGCTGAGGTTGTCGACGATGTAGCCGCCGAGCGTGGGGCCGATGGTCGGCCCCACCATCACGCCGACGCCGAACATCGCCTGGCCGACCCCCACTTCTTCCGGCGGGAACGCCTCGAACAGGGTGCTCTGCGCCGTCGAGAGCAGGGCGCCGCCACCGAGCCCCTGGATCACGCGCCAGAGCACGAGGCCGCCCAGCGAGGTGGCCGCGCCGCAGAAGAAGCTCGCCACCACGAACAGGAGGATCGAGCCCGTGAGGTAGCGCTGGCGCCCGAAATGCGCGCTCAGCCAGCTCGACATCGGGATCACGATCACGTTGGCGATGATGTAGCCCGTGCTCACCCACGAGATCTCGTCGAGCGTCGCCCCGAGGTTCCCCATCATGTGGGGGATGGCGACATTCACGATGCTCGTGTCGATCAACTCGAGCACGGCGGCCATCGTCACCGCGATGGCGATCAGGTACCGATTCGCGTAGCGCGGGTCGGCGTTGACCTGCGCCTTGCGTTCGGCGCGGGTGAGGGCGGGCTGGACGGCGGTGGCCATGGCGGCGTGGCGCGGGCGCGGGAGGCGCGGCGCGCTACTTCACGTCGATGTGCACGTTGGCCGACATCCCCGGCCGGAGCGGTCGGTCGGGGCCCAGCCCCTGCGACACGCGCACCCGCACGGGCACGCGCTGCACCACCTTGGTGAAGTTGCCGGTGGCGTTGTCGGGCGGGAGCAGCGCGAACCGCGCACCGGTGGCCGGGCTGATGCTCTCCACCACCCCCTTCACGAGTGCGCCGGGGTAGGCATCCACCTCGACCTCCACCACCTGCCCCACGCGCACGCGCTCGAGCTGCGTCTCCTTCATGTTGGCGGTGATCCAGACATCGGCATCGCCCACCACGCTGAGCAGCTGTTGCCCGGCCTGCACGAGCTGCCCCACTTCCACCTGCTTCCGCGAGACGATCCCCGTGGCCGGGATCACGATGCGCGTGTACGAGAGCTGCAGCGCGGCGTTATCGCGCGTGGCCTTGGCCGCGGCGAGGCGCGCCTGCGCCAGCCGCACCCCCGCCTGCGCCCCGGAGATGTTCGCCGTCGCCGTACCCGCCTGGCGCTCCATGGCCACCAACTGCGCCGCGAGCGCGGTCTCGTTGGCCCGCGCCGCATCGAGCGCCTGGCGCGACACGATCTGCTTGTCGGCCAGCTCGGTGAGCCGGGCCAGGTCACTCTTCGCCTTCTCGTGATTGGCCCGCGCGGCGGCGATCTGCGCATCGGTCACCGCGCGCTGGCTCGTGGCCGCTTCCTGCGTGGCAATCGCCTGGCCCACGTCGCGCCCGGCCCCGGTGGCCGACAGTGCGGCCGCATACTCGGCCTCCGTCTGCGCCAGTCGCGCGCGATACTCGGCGTCGTCGATGGTGATCACCACCTTGCCCGCCGGCACCTGCTGGTTCTCGTCCACCGCCACGCTGGTCACGTAGCCGCCCACCTTGGCGAGCACGGGGACGATGTGGCCATCCACCTGCGCGTTCTCGGTGCTCTCGTGGGTGCGACCATACCACCATTGCTTGATGAACCACCCGCTGCCGATCACGGCGAGGAAGAGGAGCGCCGGGACGATCTTGTTCTTCTTCGCCGGTGCGGCGACGTCAATGGTCGGGGCTGGCGACGCCGCGGCGGGAGCCGAGCGGGGCGCGGTGGGGTCGGGCGTCAGGGTGCTGGACATGTCGTGGGTCTCGGGTGGTGCGGTTACGGAAGCGTGGCGATCGCGCCCTGCACACGGGCCAGGGTGACGCGCGCGCCGGCGAGTTGGGTCAGCGCGTCCACCAACTGCGTGCGCGCGGTGTTGAGCGTGAGCGAGGCGGTGACGACGTCGGCATTGCCGGCCACGCCAGCCTTGAACCGGTCGCGCGCTTCCGCGAGCTCCTGCTCGGCGAGCTGCAGGCGTGTTTCGGAGGCGTCGGCCTGCTCGCGCGCCGAGGCGAGGTCGAGCAGGGCGCTGCGCACTTCGATGGTCACCTGCTGGCGCAGGTCGCGCTCGCGCGCCTCGAGTTCGCGCACCGCCGCCGACTGCTCGGCGAGGCGCCCTTCACGGCGAAAACCATCGAAGATCGGGATGGAGAGCTGCAAGCCCCACGAGTAGGTGTTGAGCAGCCGGTTCGTCTCCACGCCGGTCACCCCCTGGTCCGCCGCGAACGACAGCGTGGGAATCCGTTCGGCCCGCACGGCGCCGAGCGACATCCGCTGCGCCTCGATCTGCGCCTGCGCGGCGGCCACGTCGGGGCGCGCCTTGAAGGCCTGCACCACGGCGTCCTGGTAGAAGGGGAGGGGGGCGTTGTCGCGCATGCCCAGCGAGTCCTTGAACTCCACGCGGGCGTCGAGCGGGAGCCCGAGCGCCCGGTACAGGTCGAGACGGGCGTGGTCGCGCTCGGCGCGCGCGCTGATCAACTGCGCGCGCGTGCCGGCGGCTTGCGACTTGGCCCGCGTGAGGTCGAGCGCGATGCCGACGCCGCTCTTCACCTGGTCGCGGGCGATCGACACGAGCTCCTCGGCCAGCACCGAATCGGCGGAGCGGGCGCGGAGGTACGCCTCGGCGCGCAGGGCGCGAAGGTAGGCCACGGCACCCACGCCGGCCGCGAGGTCGGCCTGGTTGGACGCGTCGGCGCGCGCGGCGCCGGCGGCGGAGCGAGCGCTGCGCGTGCGCGCGAGGGCGCTCAGGTCGACGATGGGGACCGAGATGCGGCCGCGGACGTCGATGTTCCGCACCGGGCCGAGCACGGTGCCGCCCGGGGGAAAGGGTCCGCCGGGAATGGAGATGCCGAGGGAGGCCGAGTTGAAGTTGCGGTCCCCTTCGAGCGCGATCGCGGAGATCGTGGGGAGCAACTCGCCGCGTCGCTGCGTGATGCGGGCGTCGGCCTGGTCGGCGCGGGCGTTGGCCACCTGCGCGGCGGCGGATTGGCGCGCGGCGAGGCGGGCCGCGTCACCCAGGGTGAGGGCCACCGCCGGTGAACTGGGTGCGGCCGGCTGCGAGGGGAACGAGGGGGCCGGGCGCGGGTCCTGGGCGAACAGGACGGCGGGGAGGGCGATCCAGGCGGCGAGGGGGAGCCATGGGGAGGAGCGCATCTACTGCAATCCTGCGTGCGAGGGGCTGGGCGCCTTGAGCGCGCGAATGAAGAACTCGATCAGGTCGTCGCGCATGTCGGCGGGGGCGACGTCGGCGACGAGGTGGAAGGCGGGGCTCGCGGGGTCGGACCAGGCGGCGTGCATGAGGAAGGTGCCGGTGACGACGCGGGTGACGAGGCGCGCGTCAACGGGAGTGAACTCGCCCCGGTCGATGCCGATCTGGATGATCTCGCCCACGAGCTTCCAGGCGCGCTCGATGACCTCGGTGCCGTAGAAGCGGGCGAGGTCGGGGAACTTGGGGAGTTCGCTGATGACGATCCGGACCATGCGACGCGAGCCCGTGCTCTGCGTGCGTGACCAGTAGTTGCCGAGGAAGTCGCGGAGGAAGGCCTCGGCGGAGCGCTGGCCCCAGTCGCGCTTGGCCTGCTCGGCGGACTCGATGCCGGAGACCACTTCGCGCATGACGACGGCCTTGAAGAGCTCTTCCTTGGTGGCGAAGTAGAGGTAGATGGTCCCCTTGGCGACGCCGGCGCGCTTGGCGATGTCGTCGAGCCGGGCGGCGGCGAGCCCCCGTTCGCCGAAGATCTCGTGGGCGGCATCGAGGATCTGCTGCGGGCGGACCTCGGGGTGGCGCCGGCGGCGCTGGGCGGTTGGGACGGACAGGGGAGCGCTCATGTGATGTCGTGGAGGCCGCGCGAGTAGGTCTGGCTGCGAGGGTTCAGCCCGCAGCGAAACGCGCTACTGACTGACTGGTCAGTATAATACACGACTCAAGAAACGCCGTCAAGTGACGGCGTAACTTGTTGCCTTGTATCTACTTGCTGGCTTCGGCGGCCGGCTTGGCCTCGCCAGCTTCGCCGGCGAAGTGGCTGTTCGTCCACAGGGTGATCGTCACGACGATCGCCAGGATAGCGACGGCACCCAGGAAGAAGCCGAAGAGGGCGCCGGACTTGTCGGCGGGGTTGTGCTCGGAGTGCGACATGGAATCCTCGAGGTTCGGCCGGGGAGCTTACTTGACGCGGACCGAGTTCATGACGTCGTTCGCGCCGATCTTCTTCATGTGGTCGATGCCGCTGGTGATCTGGCCGAAGACGGTGTGGACGCCGTTCAGGTGGCGTGTGTTGTCCTCGGAGAGCACCATGAAGAACTGGCTGCCCCCGGTGTCCTTGCCGGCGTGGGCCATGGACAGGGCGCCCACCTTGTGCGTGTGCGGATTGCCCGCGGTCTCGCACTTGATCTTCCAGCCCGGGCCGCCGGTGCCGACGCGGCGGTCGCCCGGCGCGAGGTCGCGCGAGAGCGGGTCACCACCCTGCACGACGAAGTCGGCGATCACGCGGTGGAACTTGACGCCATCGTAGAACTTCTCGTTGGCGAGCTTCTCGAAATTGGCTACGGTGCCGGGCGCTTCCTTGTCGAAGAGCTCGGCGACGATCGTGCCCTTGTTGGTCTCGAATGTGGCGGTCTTTGGCATGGGCGGAATGTAATTGGGGGTCGTGGTTGCGTCGAGCGCGGTCGTCGCGACCTGTTGTAGCCTGAGGATCGGGCGGCGCGCTGGCTGGTGCCGCTCCTGGGGCTGGCCGGTCCGCCGAAGCCGGACGGCGCCATGAGCGATCACGAGAGCGGGGCCACGGATTCGTTCTACGTCGATCCGAATGGCCTGTGAGGTCCGAGCTACACGCGGCCGCCAGCGTTCCGCAGCCACACCGTGCTCGAGGTGCTGCCCTCGGGAGACCACGGGAAGATCGCCGCGTGGCGGAAGGCCGAACGGGAGCGGATCCCGCGCGAGCATCGGTAGGCGGCTGGATCGACCTGGGTTGCGTCGCGCGGGACGCCATCGGCGTGACAGCTGTCCACTTGCGCGTGGCCCGGCCGTACCTCATCTATTCGTCACATACTACGGCTTGTAGGACGTCCGCGACGCCGCGGGCCGCGACGAGGGTCGCATGGCCGGTTGATTCGGTGGTTCGTTCCTGTGGAGGCGCCCATGCGCGCTCTCGTCGTCGTTGCTCTTGCGCTGGCCGGGGTTGCCCCTGTAGCCCTCGCGCCCCGCGCCCCGCGCCCCGCGCCCCGCGCCCCGCGCCCCGCGCCCCGCGCCCCGCGCTGACGCCAAGGCCCGCTGAGGCCTCG
>JANLSF010000383.1:0-6377 GCA_031362285.1 Gemmatimonadota bacterium
ATCGGCGCGCAGCTGCGTGAGCACGTCGTAGCCGGACATGCCCGGGAGCATCAGATCCAGCACGATCAGCGCGGGGCGCTCCTGACGGGCGAGCGCCAGGGCATCGGCGCCAGTAGAGGCGGTGGAAACCTTGTACCCGGACTTGGCGAGGTGATATGCGACGAGGGCCACGATGTCGGCTTCGTCGTCAACAACAAGAACGCGGTCAGACGAGGGGGTCGTCATGGCGAGCCTTCCATGAGGCGTCGGAGGATCTTCGCTACGATCATTTCCACGGCCACCAGGTTCTGCCCGCCGCGCGGCACGATCACGTCGGCATACCGCTTGCTGGGTTCGACGAACTGGAGGTGCATGGGCTGCACGGTGGTGAAGTACTGGTCGAGCACGTCCTCGAGCTGGCGTCCCCGTTCGGCGATGTCGCGGCGAATGCGCCGTCCCAAGCGCACATCCGCGTCGGCATCCACGAACACCTTCACGTCGAGGAGCGCGCGCAGCCGCTCCTCGGCGAACAGCAGGATCCCGTCCACGACCACCACCGCGGCCGGCTCGACATGACGCACATCGGCCGATCGCACGTGATGCCGAAAGTCGTAGACCGGCGCGTCGACGGCCGTTCCCTGCGCCAACCCCGTGAGGTTCCGCGTCAGGAGGTCGAGGTCGAACGCATCGGGGTGGTCGAAATTCCTCCGCTTGCGATCGTCCATCGGCATCGCGACAAGATCCCGGTAGTACGCGTCCATTTCGATGAACGCCACGGCGTCGGTCCCGAGCGCAGCCGCCACGTTGCGGGCGACCGTGGACTTGCCGGAGCCGGTGCCCCCGGCGATCCCGATCAGCAACGGCTTGCGTGCGACATTCGGCGTGGCATTCACTTGGCGGGGATGTTGGGCGGTTTGTAACGGGAAATGAAGGACGAAGGTGTAAAGGTTCCGTACCGAGGGGCGCGACGCAACTCCGCCGAGGCGCCCCCGAGGAACCGTATGTCCATTCAGGACAACGCAGTAGGCAGGGTCCCGCGAGCAGGCGACGCTGCATAGATTTCCCAGATGGACAACGCGACTGAACCGGTTCTCCGGGTGTACGTGAACGGCGCGCCGGTGGACGTGCGCTCTGGCGCCACGGCCGCCGAGGCGGTCGCCGCATGGGACGCTGCCGTGGGCGCGCAGGTGCACGCCGGCGAGCGCGCCATCACCGACAGTCGCGGCATCGTGACGCCGAACGACGGGGTCGCCTATGCCGGCGCGATCTACCGGATCGTGCGCGCGGGAAGTCGCGAGGTGACGACGTGAGCGACGACCAGGAATCGTCCCTGGCTCCGGTGATCGACCGCGAACTGCTGCGACGCCTGCCGAAGGCCGACCTGCATTGCCATCTCGATGGCTCGGTGCGCGCCTCCACCCTGCTCGAGCTGGGCGGGCAGTACGGCGTGGCGATGCCGCGCCAGACGCCCGCCGAACTCGCGGCGTACATGCACGTGCTCGATGCGCGCCACCTCGAGGACTACCTCGAGCGGTTCGAGGTGACCCTGGGCGTCATGCAGACCGAGGCCGCACTCGAACGCATCGCGTACGAGCTGGCGACCGACGCCGCCGCCGACGGGATACGCTACCTCGAGGTCCGGTACTGTCCCGTGCTCAACCAGCGCGGTGGGCTGGAGCTCGGGGCGACCATCGAGGCGCCGCTCCGCGGCCTCGCGCGGGCTGGCGCCGAAACCGGGATCGTCGCGCGGTCGATCGTCACCGCGCTGCGCAACCACACGCCCGACATCTCGCTCGAGCTCGCGCAACTGGCGGTGGAGTACCGCAAGCGTGGCGTCGTGGGGTTCGACCTGGCGGGCGCCGAATTCGGCCACCCGGCATCGGCACACGCAGCCGCCTTCGCCTTCGCGCGCGAGCACGACGTGGCGTGCACCTGCCACGCCGGCGAGGGGGATGGCGCGCACTCGATCCGGGACGCGGTGCACCAGTGTGGCGCGCATCGCGTGGGACACGCCACGCGGCTGATCGAGGATCCGTCGCTGGTGGAGTACGTGGGCGACCGGCGGATTCCGCTCGAACTCTGCCTGACGAGCAACGTGCAGACGCGCGTGTCGCCGACCTACGCGGCCCACCCGATGCGCCAGTACTTCGACTGGGGGCTCAACGTGGTGCTGAACACCGACAACCGGCTGATGAGCGCGGTGACCCTCACCGACGAATACGTGGCGGCCAACCAGCACCTGCACTTCACGCTCGACGAACTGTGCGACGTGGCCCTCAACGGTTTCACCAGTGCCTTCCTGCCGTGGACGGAGCGCAAGGCGCTGATGGCGCAGGTGAGCGGGGAGATCGACGCGCTGCGGGCCTTCACCGCATGAGTGCGCCCGGGGCGGCGTACGGCGCCGATGCGGCGGCCGTAAGTGCCGCCGCCGTGCGTGCGCGCGTGGGCGCCGAGCCGCCGGTGTGCGCGATCATCCTCGGGTCGGGGCTCGGCGGACTCGCCAAGTCGATTGCGGGCGCGGTGCGGGTGCCCTACGCCGACATTCCCGGATTCCCCGCGGCCACGGTGGCCGGGCATGACGGCGCACTGATCGCGGGGATGCTGGCAGGGCGGCGCGTGCTCTGCCTGGCGGGGCGCTTTCACATGTACGAGGGACATGACGCCGCGCTCGCCGGATTCCCGGTGCGCGTGCTGCATGCGCTGGGGGCCCGGGTGCTGTTCGTGTCCAACGCCGCGGGTGGGGTGCGCCGCACCTTCGCGAGTGGCGACCTGATGGTGATCGCCGATCACATCAACCTGATGTTCCGCAATCCGTTGATCGGGCGCGTGGAGCCCGGCGATGAGCGCTTTCCCGACATGTCGGCGCCCTACGATGCGGTCCTGCGCGGCATGTTGCACGAGGTGGCGCGTGCCAGCGGCATCGCGCTCACGGAAGGGGTCTACGCCGGGTCCCTCGGCCCCGCCTTCGAGACGCCGTCGGAAGTGCGCATGCTCGAGCGGCTGGGGGTCGACGCGACCGGCATGAGCACGGTGCCCGAGGTGATCGTGGCCCGGACCCTCGGCATGCGGGTGGCCGGCGTGTCGCTCATCAGCAACCAGGCGGCGGGCATCTCACCGGTGCCGTTGAGCCACGCCGAGGTCATGGAGGCGGGTGAGCACGCCAGCGCCGCGTTCGAGGCGCTGGTCGCGGGGTTCGTGGCGCGGTTGTAGCGGGCCGGCGCGGTGGCCCGCGCCGCGATCGATGCGCGCCGCTCTGATGGCGAAGTCGTCGGTCGGGAAGACCATGCCGCTCGTCAGGTTCAGCGTGACGAGCACATGATGGCTCCGAATGGGCGGATCAGCGGAGCGCGCCCGAGATGAACGGAACGGCGTGACGGACGAACCGTTCGCGAAAGTGGTCGGTGTGGCCGCCGCTGAACCCCGAGTACGTCGCCGGAATCCCGGCGGCTGTGAGCGCGGCGGCGAGCCGCGGCGCGAGGATGGGGATGTCCTTGAAATCGTCGGCATCGCCGGCCTCGACCCCGATGGCGGCGAGACGGCGCGCGCCGCGGAGGCGTGAGGGAAGGCCGCCCAGCGGGGTCGCTTCCCGCCAGCGCAGAAACGTCGAGGAGTCGAGGGCGAAGCTGTTGCCCGCGAGTGTCAACGGGAAGTCGGCGAAGAAGGGCGGTTTTGCCGGATTCGGGCTCGCAGCGGCACCGATGGCGACGAGGGCGAGCGGGAAGAAGCCGAGCCGGTAGAGGGCACCGCGATCCCTGGCCGTGGCGATCGCGCGGTAGGCGCCAGCCTGCGACGTATCCGAGGAAAAGTCGAGGCAACACGGGGAGAGCGCGTAGACGGCACCGAAGGTGTCGGAGCGACGAAAGGCGAGGTTGAGCGCGCCAAAGCCGCCCATCGAAAGTCCCACGAGTCCGCGCGACTCTCGACGGGCGCGCGTGCGATAGGTGCGGTCGGTCCACTGCACGAGGTCGCCGGCGATGAAGTCCTCCCACCGGCCGGTGGCGGACGAGTTCACGTAGAACGAGCCGGCGTAGGCGTTGCGGGCGTTCGGCATCACGACGATCATCTCGCGCGCGGCGCCCGCCTTGGCGAGCGAGTCGAGCGCGACGCTCACCTTGAGGCCCTGAAAGCGCCCGTTCTCCCACATGTCCGGCGTGTCGCCGAAGCCATGCAGGAGGTAGACCACCGGGTAGCGCCGCTCCGGGCTGGCGTCGTACGTGGGCGGCAGGTAGACGAGCGTGGGCCGGTCGGCGGAATCGCCGAGCAGGTTGCCCGCCAGCGACGGGCCCGGCACGCGCATGCGCTCCACGCGTCCGACCGCCGTTGCCGGGATGGGGAGTGGCGCCGGCTCGGGCTCCGCCGCGCCACCGCAGGCTGCGGCGACGACGACGAGGCAACCGACGAGTTGGCGGCGCGCGGCCATCACGACTGCGCCGCGCCGATCGCGGTCGGGACGCCCGACGGTGGGCTCACGCGGAAGAGGGGGCGGCTGCCCCACGGAATGGCCCAGAGCACGAGCACGGCGGCGAGGCCGAAGAAGGCGAGCATCATCTTCCGCTTGGCGGCCGGCGTGTCGGCCTTGCGAGCCCGCGCGCCGCCGACGTGCACGAGGGCCACGGCAATGAACATCGACGCGAGGTGCTCCACCGTGATGGCGCGCAGCGTGGCGTCCTTCATGGCGGCGCCCATGTCGGCGCGGGCGAGCGACACGAGGGGCGACAGCCCGAACCAGAACGCGAGGCCAAGCACGAGTTGCAGCGTCATCGCATGGGGCAGCCACCGGCGCGCCGTCTCGTCGGCGGGGGACCACGGAGCGTCGCGGCCGGTGAGGGCGCGGAAGAGCGCGAGCGCGAAGAGGGCGAGCACGACCCAACGAGTCAGCGAGTGCAGGATCAGGGCGGCACCGTACATGGCGGGATGGCTGGAGGAGGGGGCGACGACGTGAAGGATTGGTGCCAGGGGCTTGCTCAGCGCACCAGCCGGAGGTGCTGGTTCACCGGATAGACCCATTCGATGCCGCGCGCCGTCACGATGGCGTCGTCCTCGAGGGGGATGCGCACCTTCTTGCCTCCCCATTCGTCCACCGGCACCCAGGCGAACAACTCGATGGAGAAGAGGTTGGTGGCCTTCACGTCGAAGGTGAGCCGCTTGGGGTTGAAAAAGGCGATCGAGGGGCCCAGCCCATGCCCCCAGTCGCCCACGGAATGGCAGCCGATGTAGAACTCCGTGACGCCGTCGGCGGCCACCTTGTTGAACGCGGCGGCCTTGCGGAAGCCGCCCTTGGCGATCTCGGCCTCCACCAGCTTCAGCGTCTCGGTGGCGCTCCTGCCCGGCTTGATGGTGCGCTGGATGATCGCGCGCACCTGCAGCGCCTGGTCGAAGGCGTTCTGCAGCCACCGCGGCGCCGTGGTCTCGCCCTCCTTCAGGATATAGGCGATGCGCTTCTGGTCCGTCCACATGCCGAGGTAGCCCACGCCGTAGTCGATCATCACCACGTCGCCGCGCTGGATGACGCGGTCGGTGCTGGTGGCCTCGATGCCGGTGGAACCGGTGATGTAGACGCTCGGCACCTCGAACGACGACCCGAGGCGGCGCTGCTGCATCTGCTCCTCGAGCCACCAGGCCACCTCGGCCAAGGTGGTCTTGGCCGGCGTGATGACTTCGTTCGAGAGGGCGCGCTCGAGCAACTGGCGCCCCATCTCGCCGGCGTCACCGAAGGCGACGATCTCGGAGGCGACGCGGCGCGAGGTGAAGTCGGAGACCAGCTTCTCGGCGCTGACCAGCCGGCCGGCGAACTCGGGCCCCAGCACCTTCGTGATGTGCAGGAACAGCGAGTGCGAAAGGCCGTCGGCCCGACCGATTTCTTCGGCCATGTTCATGCCGATGCGCTTCGGATTGCGCGCGCGCACGAAGGCGGCGAGGTCGGTCGCGCCATCGGGAATGTCGTAGGCGCCGCATGCCTCGCGGTGATGGTCCTCGATGCCCAGCGCCGCGCGCTCGATGCGGTCGCCCCCCTTGTCGGTGAAGACGAAGTAGCCGATGTCGCCCACGTAGCCGCGGCCCAGCAATTCCCACTGCGGATCGTACGCCCCTTCGCGCATGGCGACGATCCACATGTCGATGTTGTTCTCACGCATGGCCTCGGGGAGGATGCGGTCGAACTTCTCGCGGCGGATCTGGCAGGTGCGATCCCAGCGGATCTTCGCCTCGTTGACTTGCGCCGTGGCCGACGGGGCGGCGGCCAGCAGCAGGACGGCGGCGAGCGCACCGAGGTGACGGGGCGCGGCGCGACGCGTGACGCGAACGGGGTTCATGGGCGAGGGAGGTAGAGGCGCGTGTCGCTGGCGGCGCCAGGCACGGCGGAGAGGAACTCGCGGACGGCGGCGACGGTGCGCACCGGG
>JANLSF010000392.1:0-2500 GCA_031362285.1 Gemmatimonadota bacterium
GGCCGTAGAACCAGTAGATGAGCATGCCGAGGTCGAGCCACACCAGGAACCGGATCCACGTCAGGACTGGCAGGTTCAGCATCAGATAGACGCACGAGAGGATCCCGAGTACGGGGAACACCGGTCCGAACGGCACGCGGAATGGCCGGTGCACTTCGGGGCGGCTGACCCGCAGGATCAGCACGGCGCCACACACAATAGCAAACGCGAACAGCGTGCCGATCGAGGTCATCTCACCGACGGTCTGAATCTGCGTCACGCCGGCCACGATCGCGACGACGATGCACGTGATGATCGTGGTGATGTAGGGCGTACCGAACTTTGGGTGCACCTTGCTGACGCCCTGCGGCAGCAAGCCGTCGCGGCTCATCGCGAAGAAAATGCGCGGCTGGCTCATGAGCATGACGAGCAGCACCGAGGTGATGCCGGCGACCGCCCCGGCAGACACCAGATAGGCGGCCCAGTCCTGCCCGATGAGGCTGAGCGCGAAGGCGACCGGCGCGTTGAGGAACGCCTGGTCGGCCTTGTAGTCCACGACCGGCACGATGCCGGTAAGCACCGCAGCGACGATCAGGTAGAGCGTCGTGCAGACGACCAGCGAGGCAATGATGCCGATCGGCAGATCGCGCTGCGGGTTCTTCGCCTCCTCGGCCGTGGTCGATACGGCGTCGAAGCCGATGTAGGCAAAGAACACCACTCCGGCTGCGCCCATGACGCCTGACCAGCCATACGGCGTGAAAGGGTCCCAATTCTCGGGCTTCACGTACACCGCGCCGGCCCCGATGAAGAACAACACGGCCGCCAGCTTGATTCCCACCATGACGGCGTTGAAGCGCGCGCTCTCACGGACACCCACGACCAGCAGATACATGATGCAGAGCACGATGATCACCGCTGGCAGGTTGACGATGGTGCCGGGTCTCGACGCGCTCGGCGCCGCCGACATCCACAGCGGCAGCGTGATCCCGGCGCCTGAGAGCAGCTTCTGCATGTATCCGCTCCACCCGATCGCCACCGTCATGGAGCCGACGGCGTACTCGAGAATCAGGTCCCAACCGATGATCCACGCAAACAGCTCACCCATCGTGGCGTAGGCGTAGGTGTAGGCGCTGCCGGCGATCGGAATCATCGAGGCGAACTCCGCGTAGCACAGCGCGGCAAACCCGCAGGCCAGACCAGCGAAGAGGTAGGACATCATGATGGCGGGGCCGGCCTGGTTGGCCGCGGCCGTACCCGTCAGCACGAAGATCCCGGTGCCGATGATGCCGCCGATTCCAAGGAGTGTGAGATCCCACGCCGTGAGGCTGCGTTTGAGAGCCTTGCTGCCGTGTTCGACGTCGCCGACGAGTTGCTCGATGGACTTCGTCTTGAGCAGGTTCGAATCCATGCCGCCTCCATTTGGAGCGACCGTCGCCGCATCAGACGCGGAACGGGCCCAAAGCCGGGGGAATTATACAGGGTGTGCGTCGTGGAGGACCGAGAGAAACCGACGAACCCGGCCTTCCGGAGTCTCTGGGCCTGCCAATAGATCCGAAATCACCGCCACACTCGTGGCGCCCGCACGGCGCACGTCTGCCGCGGTCGCCGCCGTGATCCCGCCGATGGCCACCAGCGGCAGGCCCGAGCGGGAGAGAGCCGCCGCCGCATCCGCCACACCCGCCAGGCCTACGACACGGTCAGGATCGACCTTCGTGGTGGTGGCAAAGACCGGTCCGTAGGCGACGTAGCTGACGGCGAGACTGAGGGCGCGCGCGAGTTGCGCGGGGGTGTGCGTGGACAGACCGACGACGGCGTCGGGCCCGAGCAGCGCGCGCGCTTCGGCCGCGGGCAGGTCGCCCTGGCCCAGGTGCACCCCCAGGCCCGCGACGCGAGCCACGTCTGCACGGTCGTTCACGATGAGCGTGGCACCGGCCGCGCGCGCATCCGATGCCATCTCTTCGACGAGGCGCAGGAAGGCGCCGCTTGACAGGTGCTTCGCTCGCGCCTGAAGCAGCCGGGCGCCTCCGGCGAGATAGGCACGGGCCACGGCGGCCGGCGCCATGCCGGCGCGCGTGCAGATGTCCACGTCGACAATGGCGTAGAGCGGCGACATCGCTGGTCGCGCGGTCTGCGTCAGGCGGAGGCCGCGAGCGACGAGGCCTTGGCAGGAGGCATGAACCGCTCCATGAAATGGGTGTGGATCCGCCCGGCCACGAAGTCCGGATCGTTGAGGATCTTGAGATGCAGCGGAATGCTGGTCTTGATGCCCTCAATCACCGTCATCCCGAGGACACGCTTCATGCGGGCAATCGACTCGGCGCGATCACGGCCGTGGACGATGACCTTGGCAATCATCGAGTCGTAGTACGGCGTAATGGTGCACTCGGCGTGGGCAGCCGTGTCGACCCGCACGCCAGGTCCGCCGGGAATCGAGAAGGCGTGAATCACGCCCGGCGACGGCACGAACGTCTCGGGATCCTCGGCGTTGACCCGGCACTCGAGCGAATGCCCCGTGAAGGTC
>JANLSF010000430.1:0-2253 GCA_031362285.1 Gemmatimonadota bacterium
ACCTCAAGGCCGTCCGCACCACCACGGCGAGGAAACGGAAATGAGCGCATCGGACATCACCTGCGACGTGCTGGTGGCCGGGAGTGGTGCCGCCGGCTTTGCTGCGGCCGTCACCGCCGCCGCCAATGGCCTCAAGGTCGTCATGGTGGAGAAGTCGCCCTGGTTTGGCGGCTCAACCTGCTATTCGGCGGGGATGGTGTGGATTCCAGGCAGCCGGCAAGCGCGGGCCGCCGGCATCAGCGACAGCGCCGACGCTGCACTCGCCTATTTGGCGGCCGAGGCCGGTGATCGGCTCCAACGGGCCAGCGCCGAGGTGTACGTGAAGCAGGGAGCCGACATCCTCGCCTGGTTCGAGGACAACACGCACGTCAAGTTCGGCCTCTCCCCGGCATGGCCCGACTACCATCCGGCCTTCCCGGGCAGTTCGCCCGGAGGCCGGTCGCTGGGCCCCATGCCGTTCGACGGGCGCACGTTGGGCGACCGCTTCCGCCAGCTCCGAGCGCCGCTCATCACCACCATGCTGTTCGGCGGGATGATGGTTGGCCGCGAGGATCTGCCGAAGTTCTACTCGATCACCCGGTCGTGGCGCTCGGCCGCCCACGTGGGGCGCCTCTTTCTCCGCTTCCTCGTGGACCGGCTTCGCTACCCGCGCGGCACCCGGCTCTCGAATGGCAATGCCCTGATTGCCATGCTGGCCCGCACGGCGTTCGATCAGGGGACCGAGCTGCTGCTCGAGACGCCGGTGGTTCGGTTGGTTCGCGACGGCCATCGGGTGACGGGTGCGGTGGTGGCCACCGGGGCCGGCGAGCGCACGATCCTTGCCCGGCGCGGCGTGGTGCTCGCGAGTGGCGGGTTCCCGGCCGACGATGAACTCCGACGTCGCTTCTTCGGTCACGTGGCGGCGGGGAAGAACCACCGCACGTTGACGCCGGCCGCCAACAGCGGCGACTCCTTCCGGATCGGGACCAAGACGGGGGTCGGCGTGGTGGGCGACCAGTTGAGTCCCGCCGCCTGGACTCCCGTGTCGCTCGTCCCACAACCCGACGGCTCGACCGCGCCCTTCCCGCACTTCAACGATCGCGGCAAGGCGGGATACATCTCGGTGGACCGGCGCGGGCGCCGCTTCATCAGCGAAGCCCGCTCGTATCACGACTTCGTGCCGGCCATGGTCGAGGCCTGCCAGCAGGACCCCGAAGTCAGCTGCCACGTGATCTGCGACGCCCGGGCGATCCGCCGCCACGGCCTCGGATGCGCGCCGCCACCGCCCGGCCGCCTTGGGCCTCACGTGAAATCGGGCTACATCAAGAAGGCGGACACCATTGAAGACCTCGCCCGGCAATGCGGCATTGATCCCGTCGGCCTGCAGGCGACCATCACCCGCTTCAACGCCGACGCCGCGCGCGGCGAGGACTCGGAGTTCGGCAAGGGCGCCGACGTGTACGAGAAGTTCAATGGCACCGCGGGCCACACGCCCAACCCGTGCCTGGCGCCCATCGTGCAGGCGCCGTTCTACGCCGTAAAGCTGATCCCCGGCGACATCGGCACCTTTGCCGGGCTCAAGACCGACGCCTCGGCCCGCGCGTTGGATGACACCGGCAAGGTGATCGCGGGGCTCTATATCGCCGGCAACGACGCCGGCGCCTTCATGGGCGGCACCTATCCTGGTGCGGGCACGTCCATTGGCCCCGCCATGGTGTTCGGTCACCTCGCCGCCAGGCACATGGCGGCGCAGCGGGGAGGGGTCGCATGACCGCGACGCACAACCTGGAGGAGCTGGACCGTCAGTCGCTCCTCCACCCGCTCACCATGGTCGGTGACTACGCTGCCGGGAAGGGAGCTCATCGGATCATCCGCAGTGCCGATGGAGTCCGCGTCACGGACAGCCGCGGGCGCTCGGTGATTGACGGCTTCTCGGGACTGTACTGCGTGAACGTCGGCTACGGCCGCGACGCGATCGTGGACGCGATGGCCGAGCAGTCGCGCGAACTCGCCTTCTACCACGTGTTCGCGGGAGCGACGCACGGACCGGCCATCGACCTGGGCGCCAAGCTCCTCGCGCTGGCCGGTCCCTCCATGAAGCGCGTGTTCTTCGGCCTCTCGGGGTCCGACGCCAATGAGACGCAGGTCAAGCTGGTCTGGTACTACAACAACATCCTTGGCCGGCCGGCAAAGAAGAAGATCATTGCCCGGCATCGGGCCTATCACGGGGCGACGATCGTGGCCGGCAGCATGACCGGCCTTTCGCTCTACCAC
>JANLSF010000467.1:0-3894 GCA_031362285.1 Gemmatimonadota bacterium
GATGCCAGCGTGGCCGTCGCGTCGGCGGAGCGCGTGCATCACGCAGCGCCCGCCGTGCCCAATCCGCACACTGCCGCTCGTTGTCGGAGGAGCGCACCTGATAGATGGCGTCGTGAAACCAGAGGGCGGCTTCGACCTCTCCAGCGTGCTGCACGAGGTGCGCGGCCGCTTCGAACTGCTCGAGGCACTCGCCCAGGTGCTGCAGCGTGTGATAGGCGCGGTGCGGCTCGCCATAGCAAGCGGTCAGCGCGGACTGCAGGGACGCACCGTCGCCACTGGCGCCCAGGGCCGACCAGGCGCGCCGCCACGAACGCTGCAACAGGTGCAGGCGCGACGGCGGGGAAGGCTGGGGCAGGTGCGGCGTCATCAATGCCAGGGAAGGTGACGTGATGAGGTGGGTGCACCATGTCGGGCCGCCTCGGCCGAGGGCAGGTCGGGACCGTGTGACGGCCAACAAGGCGAGCGGCGACGGCGGCTCATCGCGGTCGGCCCGCACGTTCACGTGCCGCTGGCCGCACGACTGAATGATAGCGTTCGAGGCGAGCCTGAACAGGGTGATCCGGCCCCACCGTTCATTGGGCGCCTGAAGCGTTCGGTCGACGGCAGGGAGCAGGGCGCGCGCGTGGAGTTATTATGACCATGTTGCCACTTTGGTCATAAAGTGCTATCCTGCTGCCCGGTGCTCCTTCAACCCGGTCGCGTTGCCGTGCCCAGACACCTCGCCCCGCATCTGCAATCGATCGATCTACGCGAACGGATTCTCGACGTCGCGGACCGCCTGCTCGCGGAACAGGGATACGCGGGTCTCAACATGCAGGTCCTGAGCAAGCAGGTCGGGATCGCCAAGGGGACGACGTACCTGTACTTCACGAACAAGCAGGACGTCGCGTTCGGCGTGGTGGACCGGATTTTTCATCGGGTGCTCCGGCAGCTCTCCGTCATCGCGGCGGGCTCACGGGCGCCCCGCCATCGCCTGACGGCGATGCTGTCCGCTCGCGTGATGCTTCGACACCGTGCGATGTCGCACTTCGGCAGCCACCTCCAGCAGGTTCTGGGCGCAATCCGGCCAGTGCTCCACGCGTACAGGCTGCGGCACCGGCACGAAGAGGCGGCCATCTTCGCCGGCGTGATCGCGGAGGGTTGCCGGACGAGCACGTGCTTCCGCAGGCTCGACCCGACGCGGACGGCGCTCGCGATGCTCTGGGCGACGGACGCGCTTCTGCCGTCCTACCTGAGCGCGGCTGAGCTGGCCGATCTGTCGGTGATCAAGTCCGAAGTCGGCACGCTCTCGGCGCTGCTCACCCGGGGCCTCGGACCGCTCGGCAGGGCGGTGACGCAGCACACGCCTCGACCAAGGCGTCAGCGTGTTTCGTCGGGGTTGCTCCTTGCCGCACTCGTTGGACTGGGCTGGGGGGGCGCTCCGGCGCGGATCCTCGCGCAACCGGCGCAGTCCCGCCGGACCATGTCGGTCGACGATCGGTTCCGGTTCGTCGAAGCGGGGAGCCCGTTGATATCACCTGACGGCCGGTGGGTGCTCTACACGCAAACCAGGCTCGAACTTTCAGGCAACACGCGCCGAGTCGCGACGTGGCTCTCCAGCGCCCAGGGCCGTGCCACGTCCCGGCCATTTCTCCGGGAAGGCGACGCGGACGCAATCTGGGCACCCGATTCTCGATCCGTCTATTTCTTCCGAAGCGTCTCGCGCGGCGGCCGGACAAGCCGCGAACTGTTCCAGCAGGCCGTCCGAGGCACGACCGCGACCCAGAGATCTCACCTTAACGGGGATGGCGACGGAGTCTGGCAGCTCTCGCCTGACGGGCAGTTCTTCCTGGTCAGTCGCGACGAACGCCAGGCAGCGGGTCCCGGAGCGGGTACAGGCGTTGTGTATGTCGACGAGGGCTCGAATGGGCAGGTTCGCTACTTCTGGAACAACCTGTGGCGCTATGACCTCAAGGCGGGAACCCTGAAGCGGGTGACAGATCGCGCCTGGTCGATCAACAGCTTCAGCATCTCACCCGGCGGGCAGGGCGCCGCCGTGGAGGCGCAGCCAGACAACCAGCGAAACACGGGGTGGAAGGCCGAGCTCTTCGTGGTCACCCTGGGCACCGGAGCCACCCGCCAGCTCACGCATAACGAAGCCCCCGAGAGGTCGCCACAGTGGTTTCCCGATGGAAAGCGGTTGCTGTTCACCGCGGTCAGCCTGGACTCCTGGCAGAACGGCAACGGCGACCTGTGGACCCTCGACGTCGCGACCGGCACAACCCGCAACATCACACCCGGCCATACTGGACGCTTTGCGCAGCCGGTGCTCTCACCGGACGGCACAACCATCTTCGCGGGAAGCGGCTACGGGACGGCACGGTTTCCCGTGCGCATCGACGTCGCATCCGGGGCGATCACCACGCTGGTCGGCACCGTTGGCGTCGCCGGAGCGGGATCGTGGTCGGCGGACCGTCGCTCCTTCGCGTATAGACTGTCAAACGGACTGACGCCGCCGGACGTCTATGTCGGAACGACGGGGGATACGTCCGAGCGCCAGCGGCGTATCACCGAGCTGAATCCATGGGTACGCAGCGACATCGCCCTGGGCTCTGTTCAGCTCGTGCGCTGGCCGGGCGCGGACGGGCAGGTGATCGAGGGGCTCCTGACGCTGCCTCCACGCGTCTCCGTGGGTGCGAACCCCCTGCTACCGCTTCTCGTGCACGTGCCGTGCGGCCCGGGGTGCGGATGGGTGAATGACTTCTCCCTCAAGAACCAGGTATACGCAGGCATGGGATACGCGCAACTGAGCGTCGTGGTACGGGGAAGCAACAACTACGACGACGCGTTCATGCGCGCGAACTACTTCGACCTTGGCGGTGGCGACCTGCGCGACGTGCTGGCGGGCGTCGATGCGATGATCGAACGGAAGGTTGCGCATCGCGACAGCCTGGCAATCGACGGCTGGTCATACGGCGCCATCCTCGGCGGCTATGCCCTGACGCAAACGACCAGGTTCAAGGCGGCGAGTCTTGGCGCCATGGTCAGCGACTGGTCAAACGATTACGGCACCAGCGCCAACTACAGCGGGGTACGATGGTTCTTCGGTGGAAACCCGTGGACCAATCCACTGTGGCGCGAACGCAGCAGTCTGACGCATGCCGACCGTGTCGTGACCCCGACGGTGCTGCACCATGGCGATGACGACGATGTCGACCTGCCATTCCACAGCATGAACTACTACGCGGCCCTTCGGGCGACCGGAGTTCCGGTGCGGTATCTCCGCTATCCCGGGGAGGGGCACGACTTCTCGCAGCCTCGCAACATCCGCGCGCGCGATGCTGAAGACCTCGCGTGGATGCAGTACCATGTGCGCGGCATTCGGAGCCCGGGATGGATTCCGCCGAACTACGGCCGCGACTCCGCGATTGCGAGATGAATCGTCGTCCGGCGGGTGCGCTCCATGTCGGCGCCGTGAGCACCCGGTCGCTCCGTCCATTCGGTGGTGTCAGAGCGGCGTTCCGAGTCCGGCCGCCCCGATCACTGGCCGGCAGGCGGCTGCCACAGCTCCACCTTGTTTTCTTCTGGACCGATGACCCAGCCAAACTTCCCATACTCGGAATGGTCGATCTTCTCGAGCACGTTACAGCCGTCCTCGCGCAGCGTGTTGAGGCCGGCCCGGTAGGCTTCGATCGTGACGTCGTTGGCGCGCTGCATCAGGGCGATCTCGGCTTTGGTCTTGAACATCCGGCGGCCGGCGGTGACGGGAGTGGCATCGACGATCTCCATCCCCACGGCGGCCTGCCTGAGCCCTTCGGCGACGAAGAAGCGCACCCGTTCCTCATGCCCGTGGAATAGAAGCAACCGGTACCACCTTCCATGAAGATCGCATCGATCTTCTGCTCGGCCATCAAC
>JANLSF010000472.1:0-3260 GCA_031362285.1 Gemmatimonadota bacterium
TCGCTCCCGACCGGCTGCTCGCCAGCCATTCGACCAACGGCGTCGTCGATCGCACGCGTCCGCTGTGTCCCTATCCTCAGGTGGCGAGCTACAAGGGATCCGGCAGCATGGACGAAGCGGCGAATTTCGTCTGCAAGTAACGCCCGGCTGGTTCCGCCTTGACCCTCGCCCGTGTTGCCGCCAGCAACGTCGACGTGGTAGGTTACATGTAACCAGAGTTGACCCTATGCCGACGGTGTCACGCTCGAAGCCAAAGTCCAAGTCGTCCCGCAACAGGGTGCGCGCGCATCGCGCGCGACTGCGTAAGGAGGGACTACGCCCGATCCAGATCTGGGTGCCGGACGTTCGTTCCAAAGCGTTCGCTCTTGAAGCCCATCGCCAGTCGCTGGCTGTGGCCGGCAGCCCGCACGCCAAAGAGGACCAGGACTTCATCGACGCGATTTCAGCCTGGGACGCAGAATGAAGCGCGGCGAGATCTGGACGGTCGCCGGCGGCGCGGCGTACGCCGGCAAGCCCCGTCCGGCCGTCATCATTCAAGACGACCGATTTGACGCCAACGATTCGGTGGTCGTGTGTCCCGTGACCTCCGATGCCACGAACGCGCCGACGTTTCGAGTTCCTGTAGATCCCGACGACGAGAACGGACTCCGTCATTCGTGTCGCCTGATGGTCGACAAAGTGGCGGCGGTCCCGAGAGTCCGGGTGCGCCGGCGCGTGGGAGTTCTGGGTGCCAAAGAGATGACCGCTCTCAATCGGGCCATCGTCGTGTTTCTTGGACTCGGTGGATGAGCTCGTTCTAGGGCCGACCCCCCCCACCGTTCCCAGGGCATGGACAATCTCGACCAGCGCGTTCGATTGGCGGCGTTTGCGTTCCTCGACGAACTGCAGCGCTCTCCCGGCGGCGATCTGTTGTCTCGAGACGCGCTCATCAAGGGTTTCATGTTCGATGGCCAGCGAGTGCCGTTAGTCAGCCCGCAGCAGGGCATCTTCAAACCCGCGATCCTGCCGTCGATTCCTCTAAGCATTCTCACGGCGCCTGTCGTCGAGGGTCGCGACCGGCCGTACGACGATGCGGTGGGTGGGGACGGCCTGCTGGAGTACCGCTACCGCGGCACGGACATCAACCACCGAGACAACGTCGGACTCCGCGCGGCGATGAAGCACAAGGTACCGTTGATCTATTTCATGGGCATCGTGCCTGGAAAGTATGTGGCCGCCTACCCGGTCTTCATCGTCGGGGACCATCCGGAGGCGCTCTCGTTCACCGTCAGCGTCGACGACCGTCGGTTTGCATCGTTGGGTAATGTCGCGGTCGAACCAGTTGAGACCGAGATTCGCCGGCGATATGTGACGCGCGAAGTTCAACAACGGGTCCACCAGCGGGCGTTTCGCGAACGGGTACTTGACGCCTACCGCCGCAACTGTGCGGTGTGTCGGCTAAGGCGAGACGAGCTGCTGGACGCGGCGCACATCATCGGCGATGCAGAGGAACACGGAGCGCCGGTGATTTCAAACGGCATCGCGCTCTGCAAACTTCATCACTCTGCTTTCGACGCCAACATCATGGGAGTGCGGCCGGACTACGTCATCGAGATTCGCGAAGACGTCTTACGCGAAGTCGACGGGCCGATGCTGATTCACGGGCTCCAAGGGTGGAATGGTAAGGCATTGTGGGTACCGAAGCCGCCACCTCTCCGGCCGGATCCCCGCCACCTGGCGGAACGATACGAGGCCTTCAGAAACCATGCATCGCTGAACCCTTGAACTCTGAACTCGTTATTCGTTATTCGTTATTCGTTATTCGTTATTCGTTATTCGTTATTCGTTATTCGTTATTTCTTATTCCCCTGCAATCGCCCGCATCCCGCCGAGCGAGAACTCGGCCACGTGATTGGCGATGGCGTCAACGTCCTTGGCCACCGGACCCCACGTCTTTTGCATGGACGGCGGCACCTGCCTGGCAAAGATCAGGCACTGACCCTGCAGGCTGGCGACTGCACGCAGGACCCGCGGATCGCCGGCTGGCAACCGCATGATCGCGGCGGCGACGCCGCCAAGGTACTCCATTCGCGGCTGCACGACCTGCTTCAAGATCAGATCGAGCGCCTCGCTCGGCTCTTCCCTCTCGCGCGCCATCAACTTGTGAATCCAGGCGCTTTGGCCGCTGCCAGTGAGACGACTCACGAAGATCTTCACGAACACGCGGATTTGTTGCTCGGGGGAATTGCCTTCTCCCGCGCGCTGCCCGAGCTCGTTGGTTTCCTTCATCGTCTTGATCGCCGCCTGCACCACCTCGCGGTAAAGCCCGGCCTTGTCACCGAAGTGATAGTTCACCGCCGCGACGTTCGCGCGCGACAGCCGGCAGATTTCACGCACGGTGACCTTTTTGAAGCCGCGATCCGCAAACAGTGTCGAAGCCTGCTGAATCAGCCGCTCTCGAGTCTGCAAATCTTGCCGCGTTTTCGGGACTTTGGGGCCAGGCCCCTTTACAAGTGTCACAGGGTTCTTTTGAACAGTAGGGTTGCGGAGGTCATCGCGATTAGTGAAAAGACGGCCAGGAAGCCGAGGTCGAAGGTGATGGCGCCAAAGCCGGTGTTCTTCAGCAACAGGCACTTGAACGCGTGCACCGCATAGGTAAACGGATCGACCGCCGCGATCACTTTCATCCAACCAGGAAACGCCTGCTGTGGATACACGGCGCCGCTCGGGAAGTAGAGCAGCGTGTTGAGCACGCCGAAGATCGCCCGCGGCATCAGGGGGTCCGACACCCGCACCATGATCAGAAACATCATGCTGACCAGCGCCAGCGCCGTGATCACGATCACTACCGACATCCTGAACATGCGGATGGGATCGAGCGCGTTGGGCACTCCGGCGATGAGCGAGCCAATCGTCATCAGCACGAAGCCCGCCATCACCGCCTTGATCGTCCCCGAGATGTTGAACCCGGCGATCAGCTCCAGGCGCTTGATCGGTGTCACGAGATAACCCTCGTGCAGCCCGCGCGCCTTGTCGTCGATGAAGATGATGCCGCCGCCAATCATCACCATCATGAAGATCGACATCACCACCGACCCCGGCAGCAGGTACTGGACATACGGCACGTAGGGATACAGCTCGACGACATCGAGCCGCGTGGAGGTGAACGTCCGCTCCTCGTGCTGCTTCTCGTTGAGGCCAGAGACGAGGCCGCCGACCGACGCCGCCATCGTCGCCGCGACGAAGTTGTCGGTGTTGTCCTGGATGATCGCCAGCCGCGG
>JANLSF010000475.1:0-6956 GCA_031362285.1 Gemmatimonadota bacterium
CGATTCTCGACCATGTGACTGTAACCTGCCGATGAGTACCGTATCGATATTGTCCATCCATAAATGCTATTGAATCATTAGCATATTGTCAATCAAGTACTTGTTTACCGGCTCACGACGCCGCCAGCCGAACGAGCCGTGTGCCGCACCCAGCCACTCCGCTAGGGTTGAGGGTCCCCCTTCCCTCGTCCCGTGCCCACCGCCGAGCCGACACTGCACCTGCTCTCCACCGCCGACGGTCCCGCCCTCGCGGCGCACGACGTCGCCCCGCGGCAGCGCGCACGGATGACGCGATGCGTCCTGCCGGCGCGCACGTGAGCGTGCGCTGGTTCGACCGTTGGCTGTGGCGCTCGGCGCGCCCGGTCCCGCACCATCCGCAAACGCGCCTCGTCACGACCACGGGCGCCGTCGTGCGGGTACGCGACACGGGCGGGCTCCGTCCGGCACTGGTCTTCCTCTGCGATCCGCCGAACGTGATCGAGCACTACGACGCGCTGATCGCCGCGCTTGGGCCGAGCCCGCGCGTCATCGTTGTCGAACTGCCCGGGTTCGGCTTTTCGCGCGCCACGCGCAGCAGCGCCCTCGGATTTGGCGGCGCCGTGGACGCCATCGAAGAAGCACTCGCGGCCCTCGACAGCGGACCCGTGGTGTTGGCGGCGCCCTGCATCACCGGCTTCGTGGCGGTGGCCCTGGCCGCGCGGGCGCGGGTCGAGGTGTCGGGACTGGTGCTCTTGCAGGTCCCCGACGTGGCCGGGATTCGCGCCTGGACCGATCGGATGGATCCACGGCGAACGCTCCGGCGCGCCTACCTCGGCCAGCTCATCCTTCGCCTCACGGCACCCAAGGTGGCGCGCCTCTGGTATCGCTTCGCTTCCGCCCGGGGCTTCGCCCACGATCGACTCGCCGACATCGCCGAGCACGTCCTCGCTGCCGGCGGCGCGTACTCGCTGGCCACGATGATGCAGGACTGGCGCACCGGACCGTTCGACGGCGCACTCGCGGTCCCCACGCTCGTGGTGTGGGGCGCGCAGGATCGCTCGCACGCCGGCACCGACCATCGCTCGACGCTGCGGCACGCCGAGCACGCCACGATGGCTGAACTGCCCCAGTGCGGTCACTTCTGCGAACTCGAGGACCCCGAGGCCACCGTCGCGTTGTTGCTGCCATTCGCACACCAGGCCTGGGCCGGCACGCCACAAGCACCCAACCACGCCTGACGCCACTCGGACGCCGCGCGAACGCCGCGCGAACGCCGCGCGAACGACGCGCGAACGACGCGCGAACGACGCGCGACGCCGGAGACCGCGCGAACGGGCGAACGGGCGAACGGGCGAACGGGCGTCGCCGGGTCTGCCGGCAACGTCGGCGCCTTGGCCGGGCGAACTGCCGTGAGCCAAATCACATTGCCGCCCGACACCGGGAAGTCCGGCATCGCGGTTCGCCCGCACCGAGAACTCGGACCGGCAAGTCCTTCTTGACGGCGGGCGCGTTTGCGCCATGTTGGGACGAACACACCTTCGTGGAGACGCTCGATGCACCGTCGTCCGCAGACCACTCGCGCGCTTGCCCGGCCCCACCTGCCGCTCCCCGCCGATGTGCGGCATGCTCTCGTCGGTTATGGCGTGCTGGGCGCGTTCAAGGAGCGCCCGCCGATCCAGCAGGACGACTGCATCGCCTGGGTTGCACGCGCCCGGCTGGAGGCATCGCGCGCGGCCCGCATCCTGGCGCTGGTCGAGGCCCTGCAGCACGGCGAGCGCGTGATGCGCGCGGCATGGCGGTCCCGCAAGAGTGCGTGAGCCCCGCCCGGCGCACGGGCGGTACGCCGCCATGCGCATCACCCGCACAACCTCCGCCGGACGCTGAGCGACCCATGCCGTGCACCTTCGAGCTCGACGCGGCCGCGCGGCTGCGCGTGCACAGCTACACCGGCATCGTGGACGATGCCGTGACGATCGCGGCGTACACGGCGCTGGTCGAGACTCCCGGCTACCGCAACGACGTGAACGACCTCGTGGACATGACGCACGTCGACCGGCTCGAGGTCACCGCCGAGGCGATGATGCGGGTGATCTCGCTCTTTGCGCCGATCGACGCGCTCGGCGTGCGCACGAAACTGGCCATCGTCGCCCCCAACGACCTCGCCTACGGCGTGGGGCGCATGTACGAGATGCTGCGCGGCGAGGGCACCCCGGAAGAGGTGCGGGTGTTTCGCTCCATGGACGACGCACGGCGCTGGGTCGCCCTGCCATAGTCGTCGTTGCCCCTCGCGCGCGCGCGGTCCGGGGCGGCACCTTACCCGGCATGACCGCGCCCACTGCCGCGGACCGCGTCCTCGGGCGCGGCTCGCTCGTCGCCCTCGTGCTCAACTCCGTCGTGGGGTCGGGGGTGTTCGTGCTCCCCGGCACGATCGCGGGGATCCTCGGCTGGCCCGCCATGGGGGCGTGGGGGATCGCGGCCCTCATGATCGGCGTCATGATCGCCTGTTTCGCCGAGGTGTCGTCGCGCTTTGCGGGAGCGGGGGGCGCCTACCTGTACACGGGAACCGCCTTCGGGCCGTTCGTCGGCATCCAGATGGCGTGGCTCACCTACTTCGCGCGATGCCTGAGCGCCGCGGCGCAGGCCAACCTCTTCTGCACGGCGCTTGCCGAGTTCTTCCCGTGGGCGGCCACGCGCGGCGGCACGGTGACGCTCACGTCGGTCTTCATCGGCACGCTGGCGGCCATCAACATCCGCGGCACCGGCGCCGGGGCGCAAACGAGCAACGCCTTCGCGGTGATCAAGCTCTCGGCCCTCTTCGTGTTCGCCCTGGCCGGGGCCGGCTTCCTGCTCACCGGCCACGCCGTGACGGCGACGGCGGCGAGCAATCCGACCATGGCCGGCTGGCTGTCGGCGTTGTTGCCGCTCGTGTTCGCGTACGGTGGCTTCGAGGGGGCGCTGATTCCGCTGGCCGAGGCCAAGGATCCGCGCACGGACATGCCGGTGGCGCTGTTCACCGGGTTCGCGCTCGTGGTGGTGCTCTACCTCGGCGTCGAACTCGCGGTGCTCACCCTCGTCCCCGACCCCGCCGCCGCACCGCGGCCCCTGGCGGTCGCGGCACGGGCAATGGCCGGCACGGCGGGCGCGGTGGCGATCACGGCCCTGGTGGTGGCCAGCGTGTACGGCTGGATGGCGAGCAACATGCTCAACATGCCGCGCCTCACCGCGGCGATGGCCAACGACGGCGTGCTGCCGCAGGCGCTCGGCGCGCTGCATCCGCGCTTCCGCACACCGTGGATGTCCATCGTGCTCTTCGCCGTGGTGTCATGGGGGCTGGCGCTGCAGGCGGGGTTCCTCCAGAACGTGAGCCTGGCCGCCGTGGCGCGGCTCTTTCCATATGCGGGGGTGTGCCTCACGCTGGTGGTGCTTCGGCGTCGCGAAGCGCGCGGCGCGTCGCTCGGCGGCGCCGACAGCGCGCGGTTCCGGCTGCCGGGGGGCGAGGCGATTGGCGCGCTGGGCGTGGTGCTTGCGCTGGGCATCGCCGCCCAGATGAATGCCCGCGAGCGCGTCTCGATGCTGGTGGTCGTGGGCGCCGCGGCGCTGCATTGGGCCACGACGCGTCGCGCAGCGGCAACCGGGGCGCCGTAGATTCGCCTTCGCGACTCCTGCCTTCAACCCTGAGCTCCGATGCACTTCACGCACGCCATCGTCCGAGCGCCCGCGCCGAACTTTGCCGACGGCATCACGACCGCCGACCTGGGCGCGCCGGACGTGCCCCGCGCGCTGGCCGAGCATGCGGCGTACTGTCGCGCCCTGGAGGGGTGCGGGCTCACGCTGACCTGGCTCGACGCGGATGCCGCGCACCCCGACTCCACCTTCGTGGAAGACACCGCGGTGATCACGCCGGGCGTGGCCGTGCTGACGCGCCCGGGTGCGGACAGCCGGATGGGGGAGGCGGCCGCCATCAAGCCGGCGCTGCTCGAGCGGTTCGGGGTGCTCAAGGAGATCGTGGCCCCGGGCACGGTGGACGGCGGTGACATCTGCGAGGCGGGCACCCATGTCTTCATCGGGCTCTCGGAGCGGACCAACGAGGCGGGCGGGCGCCAACTGGCGGCCTTCCTCGAGGGCGCGGGCTACACGACGACGCTTGTGCCGTTCCCCGCCGGCCCCGGCTTGCTGCACCTCAAGAGCGGCATCAGCTGGGTGGGCGCGCGTGATCTGGTCGTGATGGACGCGGTGGCCGCGCTCCCCGAGTTTGCCGGGTGGCGCCTGCTTCGAGTGCCCGCCGGCGAGGACTACGCCGCGAACTGCGTGCGCGTCAACGACCGTGTGCTGGTGCCGTCGGGCTTCCCGAAGACCGAGGCGATGCTGCGGGCACACGGCTACGATCCGTTGCCGCTCGACATGTCGGAGTTCCGCAAGATGGACGGCGGCTTGAGCTGCCTGTCGCTCCGGTTCTAGGCACGATGGCGGCCGCGCGCGCGAAGCGGACGACGGCCACGGCCGACGCCCGGGCCACCCACGCGGCGCTGTTGCGCGCGGTGAATGTCGGCGGCACTGGCGTGTTGCCGATGGCCGAGCTCAAGGCGCTCTTCGAGAAGGCCGGCGCGCGCGGCGTGCGCACGCTGCTGGCCAGCGGCAACGTGCTGTTCACGGCCGACGACACGGACGCGTGCGTGGCGCGGGTGAAGGCGGCGCTCGCCAGGCGGCTGGGGAAGGAGGTGGCCGTGATGGTGCGATCGCTCGACCAGGTGCGCGCGTTGGTTGCGGCGTCGCCGTTCGGCGGGACGAAGGCACCGCCGGGCACCACGTGGTACGTCTCCTTCCTCGACCGCGTGCCGGCGCCGGCGCCCCGACTCCCACTCACCATCGCGACCGGCGATGTCACCTACCTCGCGCTCGTCGGCCGCGAGCTCTGCGCCACCGTCACGCCACGGCCCGGCACGACCTCGGTCGACAACTACAAGGCGGAATCGCTGTTCAAGGTCACCGCCACCACGCGCAACTGGAACACCGTCCTCAAGCTCATCGCGGAGAAAGCATGATCACCCACGGAGTCGGCTGTCGCGTCATCACCGTGCCGCTCGCGGCACTCCTGGCGCTCGGCACCACCCTCGCCCTCGCGCCGCGCGCCACGCCGGCGCAGGCGCCGCGCGCCGTCCGGACGGCCGAGGTGATCATCCTCAAGGCGGCCCGCCTCCTCGATGGCAACGGCGGTGCCGCGCTGTCGCCGGCCATGGTGCGCGTCGAGGGGGAGAAGATCGTCGCGGTGGGCGCGCGGCTCGAGGTCCCCGCGGGGGCGCGCATCATCGACCTCGGCAATGCGACGCTGACGCCCGGTTGGATCGACCTGCACACGCACCTGACCACGCGCGGCGACGTGCACTGGGAGGAGGGGCTGATCAAGACCACGCCGCCCGACGATGCGTTGTGGGGGGCACGGCACGCCCTCATGACGCTCAACGCCGGCTTCACGACCGTGCGTGACATGGGCCCCAACTGGCCGTACGTGGACGTGGCGCTGCGGAAGGCCATCGACCAGGGCATCGTGCCGGGGCCGCGCATGCTCGTGGCCGGCGCGTACGTCTCGAGCACCGGCGGGGCCGGCGATGCACGGCAGTTCTCGCCCTACGTGGACGTGCCGCTGGTGCACAACCTCGCCGATGGACCGGTGGAGATCACGAGGCAGGTCCGCACGAACTTCAAGAATGGCGCCGACTTCATCAAGATCCTCGCCACGGGTGCGGTGCTGTCGGTGGGGATTCCGCCGGGGGCGCAGCAGTACAGCGACGAGGAGATCCGTGCGGCGGTGGTCGAAGCGACCCGGTGGGGGCGACAGGTGGCGGCGCACGCGCACGGCGCCGAGGGGATCAAGGCGGCGATTACCGGCGTGCGGACGATCGACCATGGCTCGTATCTCGACGACGAAGCGATCCAGTTGATCAAGGCGTCGGAGAACCGCACGTACTACGTGCCGACGATCGGCGTCAACATCGCCATGCTCGAGCAGGGCGACTCGGCGGTGATCCCGGCCAGCGAACTCCAGCGGTCGCGCGCGATTCGCCCGATCATGGAAGCCGGATTCCGGCGCGCCCTCGCGGCCGGCATTCCCATCGGGTTCGCCACCGACGTGCCCGTGGTGCCGCACGGCCAGAACGCGCGCGAGTTCCGCTGGCGCGTCCGGCTGGGCGCGTCGCCGATGTCGGTGCTGGTCTCGGCCACGAAGACGAACGCCGAGATCATCGGCTGGCAGGACAGGGTGGGCACGATCGCGGTCGGCAAGCTCGCCGACCTCGTGGCGGTGCCCGGCGACTTCCTGGCCGACGTGAGCAGTTCGGAGCGGGTGGGGTTCGTCATGAAGGGTGGCGTGGTGCACAAGGACGATCTGTCGCGGCGATAGCCCCGAACGGTTCGTCGGCGGCGGGGTAGGATTCGCGATGCGCCCCCCGACCCGCCGCCAGTTCCTGCAGGGGGCCGCCACCGCGATCGGGGCGGTGGCCACCACGGGCGCGTATGCCTGGCAGGTGGAGCCTCGCTGGGTGTCGCTGGTGCGACGCGCGCTGCCGATCGCGGGGCTGCCACCGGCGCTCGCCGGCAAGTCGCTGGTGCAGCTGTCCGACCTGCATGTGGGGCCCATCGTCGGCGATGACTATGTGCTGGGCGTGTTCGACGACGTGCGACGGCTGGCTCCCGACATTGTCGTGGTGACGGGGGACTGGATCACCGACCATCCCGGCATTCAGGCGCAGGCGGAACGCGTGTACGCCCATCTCCCGCGCGGACGGCTCGCCACGCTCGGCATCCTGGGCAACCACGACTACGGCCGGGGGTGGGTCGACCAACGTCGCAGTGACGCCGTCGCCGCCATCGCGCGCAGCGCCGGCTGCACCATGCTGCGCAACGAGCTCACCGAGGTGGCGGGGCTGCAGGTGGCGGGGATGGACGACCTGTGGGCATCGGCGTTCCGGCCCGAGCAGGCC